>JAISKI010000055.1 GCA_031261265.1 Candidatus Peribacteria bacterium | reverse complement strand
TCCATGTGTTTGCTTGATAACTACACAATAAGGATTATCACCTTTTTTTGAAGAGAAAAATATTAGTAGATAAAAAAAGAAACAGCCCCATAAGTTTAGGGCTGTTTTATTAATTTATTGTAATGTTGTTGTATAAGGGGTTGGATAAGGTTTCTTCGCATTTCCGATTTCCAGCGATTTGTGGTCGGTTCCTTATTCATGGCGGATATAGAGTGAGATGTTGTTTATCTTACAGTTTATTTTTTACTTTCTTATTCTATTTCATAGTATCCAGGGCTGGATTGTTTGATTATTCCCTTCATTTCGAGTAGGGTAAGCTGAGAAAGGATTTCTCCAAATTCTTTATCGACTTTTGTGCTTCGGAGGGAGAGCTCTTGGTTGGGGAATTGTTTTACTCGTTGGAGGGCTTGTTGTTCTGTTGGGTTTATTTTGATGGTTTCGTTGTTTGGAAAGGGATGTTGTTGATTCGGAAAGGAATGTTGTTGTTCGTTCGGAAAGGGATATTGTTGTTCGTTCGGAAAGGGACGAGCCCTTTCCCTACCGTGCGATGTTGTGGTATTGTTTTTTCCGAAATATTCTAAAATCTGATCAAAATTATTCAGCATTTTTACTTTTCCTGTGCTGAGGAGAGCATTACTGCCTTTCCCATTAGGAGCAAAAAGCTGATTGGGAGCTACGAAGATCTTTTTCCCCATCTGGAGAGCGAAATCGGCTGTGATTAGGCTCCCAGATCCTTCTCTGGCTTCGGGGAGAAACAGGAGGTCACTGAGTCCAGCGATCAGTCTATTTCTCTGGGGGAAGCTTCGCGTAGTGGGCTTAAAATCCAGCTTAAATTCTGAGAGGACGAGTCCTCCTTTTTCTACGATGTTGTGAATCAGATTCCTGGCACTACTTTTCAAGTATCGTCTTAGCCCTCCTCAGAGGATTGCGATAGTGGGAAAATTATTTTGCAGAGAAAGTTGGTGGCATTTGTGATCCACTCCATTTGCTAGTCCTGAAACGGTGACGATATCAATATTTTTGGCTTGTTGAAAAAATGCATCCATGATTTTGTCGGCATAAGGGGACATGTCTCTGGGACCGACGATTCCTAAAATCTTTCTTTGAAGGAGGGAGAGGTCTCCCATAGCGTAAAAAAGATAAGGAGCAGATTTGGTTTGTGAAATTTTTTCAGGATAATCTGGCATTTCTGCAGTGATTCCTGTGATGTCGAGGCTTTCCATTCGATTTGTGAGTGCTGTGATCGCTGATGGAGTTGGGATTTTTTCTGGATCAGTTTTTTCCTTTTTTTTAAGTTGTCCGATGGTCAGATTTTCATCTAGCGAATAGAGGAGGGCTTGGTAGTTTATGTCTTTATCCATTATTTACGTCAAAAATAAAGCTTTTTATTTGATAGGGTTTTTTGGTGGAAAATCAAGAGAATTTTGACAATTAAAGACTGATTATGTATCAAATATGAAATATTGGTAGAGAAAATGGGTTGATTTTTGGTGAATTTGGTTGGATTTTTTGCAAAAAAGAGCTTCGGGGGGTATACTTGAAGTATCCTCAAAGGGATCTTTAGTTTATGAGAGCGTTATGCATTTACCTGCAGATATCACCAAAAAAGAAATGATTCAGATTTTACAGGAGCTTTGAGCAGAATATCTGCCCAGAGAAGATCTTTCTTTTGTGGAGTGATTGGATGAGTGAGGGTTGAGATTGCTCTTTGATTTTATCGGAGAGAAAGATGAGGAAAAAAGAGCAGTGATGTGGGATACCTTGGAGCAAAGTATTGCTAATAATGAAAAGCAAAAACTTTTGTTATCTCAAGCGTTTATTCAAAAGGCAAATAAACTCATTTTACAACATCGTGAAACCCTAAAACAACAAGAAGATAATGTAGATTTGGAGCAATTGGAAGAAAATTTTTAGTTTTTTTCTTTTTTATATTTATGGTAAATATCTATAAAAACAAAGATGCAGATCTTATCAATAAAGATCTCTCTGAACAGTTTAAAAAAGATGATAAGACGTGATATAGAGATGATCAAGAAATTTATGGTTCTGCAAAAAAAGTGATAGAAAGATACATTAACGAAATAAAATCTTCTAAGTCAGAAAATTTTGGTCCTCATGCATTGAAACCCTTTATAGACTTACAAAAAACTTTTGATGCAGAATGGACCAGAATCTCAAAATTATCTGGTTGGGCAAGCTTGAAACTTTGTACGGATAATAAAAATCTGATCAATAAACTTGCTAATGAGATTGATGATGCAGAGAAAGTAGTTTTGGAGAGATTAGCTCAAAACAGGGCTACTTTTGAGGTAAAAGATATCGAAAATAATAAAAAAGCGGGATCAGAATTTTTTAAAACTTCTTCAAAAGGAGAAATCGTTTTGACTTCAGCATCTAATCGTCCGAAGATTCAAGAAGTACTTTGAACGCTTTTCAAAAATGATTCCAATAAAAAATTCCTTATTGATTATTCTGGATGTACTAATGAGAGTATAAAATCCGATATGAAAGCAAAAATAGGAACCGATAAATGTTGGATTTCTTATGATACTACTAAGGGGACGTATTTGTTGAAAGATTCTAATGGGAATCCTTTACCAAGTAGAGCCTTAGTTTGGGAAGGAGTAAAATTGATTCCAGAGGGAGTAGTGAGTGTGCAGGCAAAACAAAAAATGGATAAACAACTTAATGAAAGGACAAATAACCTCCTCAATAGGAAAATTACCGATACAGAAAAAAAAGAATTTGAATCCTTACTACCAGTTGGACTTCGTACTAAGCTCAACAACCTTTGATTGATGTCAGATTTTTTGGCAAAGGCGGATAAAAGACTAGGAGAAATAATCGTAGATGCAAAAAAGAACGGCTATGAATTGCGTCAAGATGCTGTGAGTAAGAGAAATTTTGCATTAATTGAGATACATTTTATGTATAATAATACTCAAACGGGAGAAAGTGCAAAGAAAGATGTAATTGTACGAAATAATGATGGTACGTTAGACAGAAAGTTATACGATCTATTAGACGGAAATGAAGGAGATCTCAAAACCTATATAGAGAGAAGATTAGGAGCTCTTTGGGAAAATTATGATCATTTAACCAAAAGGAGTGATCTTTTAGGAGATATTCCTGAAGCTAAAGATTTGACTGCTGAACAACAAGAAACTCTGAAAAACAAAAAAGATTCTACCCTCTACTCTCTCACGATGTTTCAGCAAATGCTCAAAAAACTGAGAGAAAAAGAGGGGACCAGTCGAGATGATGATGAAAAAGAATTTAATGAAATGTTGAAATTTGTGCGTGACGCTATCGCTTCGCTAGAAAAACATACTCCAAGTGTAGAGAAAATAGATTCAGAAATCATTGCTCCCCTGAAAAAGAAATGGAGAACTTTCCAATTAGATAATATTTCCGTGGGAGATCGTGGGTCTGATCAGGTTTTTTCTGAAATTTTCTCCAACGATAAAAATACGATTATTAAAGGAATGAGAAAACTCTGACTAGGTACGAGCGTCTTTGGAAATACTCATACTTCTTTTTTAGCTGAAGAGATTGCTCAAACAAGTACCGATTTGGAAATTAAAGATACAGAGATAAATAAGTATTTTCAGAATTTGACTACAAAATTGGATATTATGGATGCTGATAATGAGAATACCATTACTCAGAAAAAAAAGCTGATAGATGGTTTGTATGTACAGGCAAATGGTGGAGAAATCCTCAATTATTTGGTTGAAAAAGGATTACTTCCCATCAGCTGGAAAGGAAATAAAGATGTGACAAAGGAATGTGCCAAAATTAAAGATAAACTAGATCAAAAGCAACTTCAGATGCAACAGCAAAAGGATATATATATGCATATAGATTCTCATGTACATACTCAAATCAGTGAGCAGAAAATGAGGTTGGAACAAAAGACGAATAAAACAGAAAAAGAATTGCAAGAATTACAAGCTTACACGTATTTGGTGGAGCATCCTAGTGAGTCTACAGAAATGTTTGAAATGGTAAAAGAAAACTTATTGGCTAACTTAGACTCAGAAGAGACAAAGTATAGAGGTATTGGTAGTTTGGTTCGTACAAGTTTACTTGGGTCTTTTGTGGATAAAGGAAAAGGAGTAAAAGGAACTAATGCTGATATTTTGGAGGATATGTATGGAGTAGGATGGTTTAATTTGAGTGATGAAAATTCTGCAGAACTCGGGCCTATGATTGTGGAAATTATTATCACGGTGGTGGTGACGGTAGTTTTGTCTCTCTGTACCTTTGGTGCATGATGAGCAGCATTTTTGGCTACGAGAGCCTTGGCACATGCTGGGGTAAAGACTGCGATGAAAATAGCAGCTAAACAAGCCGCGAAACAATTATTAAAGCAGGGGGCGAAACAAATGGCAAAGCAGGGAGTGAAGCAGGCAATCAAAGGATCTTTGCAAAATCTTACTAAAGCTTTGGCCGAACAATGACGAAAAGAGGTAGGGAAACAAGCAGTGAAAAAAACTGTACTTAAATGAGGTAAGCTCCTTGTTCGAGAAGCACCGATGTTTAATGCTCTTAATGCTATGGCTCATAATATTGTCGCAGGAAAAGAAATTTTTGATGGGATGAGTGCGGAAAATGCAAATATTTTTAGTAAAGAAAATGTTCAAACTGCGGCATTTTTGATGGTACTGCATGGTTTTAATGCTCCTGGAAGTGTTTTGAGGGCAGGGAAGCCGATCCAGTTTAGTTTAAAAAATTCTGTGAAATGGGGAATATCAAAATGATTACCTATTACTGCTGAATTTGGAGCAATGTTAGGAGCAGAACAAACGATAAGTATGATCTTTGGCCGCCCTTTATTGGATGAAAATTGAAATCCTGTATTGGATGAAAATGGTGAAGTGATTCTGGGAGATCATGGATTTCATATGCCAACAGCAATGGAAGCAAGTCAGATTTTGGGAATGGTGTTGGCATTCAAAATTCCGATGGTGAATAAAATGATTTCAAAATGGAGTGATCATTGATTTGAATGGATAGATATTAAAACTGGAGAAAGAGGGGTTGTAGAAGTAGAAGGTCAGTTAAAATCTCAAGAAAGGAAGGTAAATGCCCAGAGGGAAAAAGTGACAGAAAAACAGAAAGCTAGAGATCATACTAATCAGCAAATTATGGACATCAAAAGGGCTCAAGAATCTGTTGCACAAAAAACTCCAGAAACTATTTCTATAAAGGCAGAAGATATTGCTAAAAATAGGGAAAGCTATTATGAAAATTTTGCAAAAGATTCTCATCCAGACTTATATGAGAGGTATCAGCAGTATTTAACAGAAAATCCTATAAAAAAGGCTAATGCACTAAAAACTCTGGATACTGAGTTTGCAGAGAGATTGATTTTGGATAATCCAGCTTCACAGAGAATTAGTTATGGTAAAGATAAAGCTAGAGCAGAGTTATCTTTTGAAAAATTACAAGAACTTTCCAAGTATAAAAAGAATCTAGAATTGACTCAGACTTCAACTGGTGAACGAGTGATTTCCTATGTGGAGGGTATTGGGAAATTGAAACCTTTAGAATCTAGAGTGAGAGTACAGGAGAGAGAGTTAAATGATTTGGATACGGAACTAAATCGTAGGGTAAAGGACCAAGAGGGGTTGCAATTTGAAAAAAAGGAAGTGATAAATGAATTTATTCGTGAAAATGAATCTCTCTCACAGTCAGATTTTGTGGAACTTTTTGGAAAGGATCCTACGGCTACGGTGATAAAACAATGAGAACTTTGATTGTGTTATGAATATACTGCAAACACTCTTTTAAAAAATGCAGATTTTTTTGAGGCTTTTATCAGAACTTCAGTAAGAAAAATTGATGCTACTCACTTTAGTATGGAAATGCCATTGGCAGACGGGAAAACGTATACTATTAAAATCTCTAAAGCTGAATTAGAAGCATCGCATACTTTGCCTGATGGGAGAAAAATTCCTGCGGTATCTGATACTCAGCTTTGATTCCAAATTATGGAGATGGCTTTTATTAAACATTCGGTGTTGCTCGCTAAGGAAGGAAATAATTTACCAGACTCTTTTGGGCATGCTATAGAGCAATTTTCTAAAACAGGGGATTTTGAGGTGACGGGAGATATGCTGTCTGCTTTGGAATGAGGTAGAGCATGGGAAGCTTTAGAACAAACTTTAGGATCGTTAGCATGATTAGATTGATGACCTCTGAATATTGCTAAAATTCAAAATCTTCCTCGTAATAGTATGATTGAAGTTTTTGCTGATAGTAAGTTGGCAAGTAGAGAAGGAATTAGTCTCGTTAAAGATCAGTCGGGTAAGTCTCTAGGATATAAGGTTGAGTGAGTCGATGAGATGATTATCTTTGATCATAGTTATGCTATTACTAAACGTGGAGTAAACTTCATTAAAATAACAAATCCTCATGATACTTCCAAACCCATTCGTATGACATTGGAACAGTTTAAGAAGGCGTTTACTGATTATGCCGTCTATAAACCTGATATAGGGAAGATTCTGAGCAAAAAGGTGAGTCATGAAATTCTCCCATGAGTTCCTGAAAATCATCCTTTACAAGGAATTAAAACTTTTACTACTGAGCAAGGATCGGTATATACGGTATTACCAGATGGTAGGACACAAAGATATAAAACAGCAGCGGGAAAGAATAATTATTTCGGAGATGATAAAGGGAATACTATAAGAGATCCATCTGATTATATATTTTTTGTGAAAAATGTGTCATTTTATAGAAAACAGGGACGATGAGGAGAATTTAACACCTTTAAAGGACAAAAAATTATCTCATTTTGGACAAAGACTGCAGATGGATTAAAAAGAATTGATGATGTGACCAAGGTTTGATCTAACGATAAAATAGTTGCAATAAATACCATGAATGGATTACTTCCATCAACTAAAAAAATATTAACTTTTGATGAAATTAATAAAATTAAAGAAAAACTTCCAGAGCTAAGGAAGAAATATTTAGAGAAAAATCCTCAACAGCAAAAACGAGCTACGGAAGATAAATTTTTTGATATTGATGAAGGAAATATTTCCTTAATACCAGAAATCGGTATGCATACTTATGATTATAAAATCAATGAGAAATGAGAAACTACAAAATTTCATTTATGAAATAAGGTAGTTGCTGTAGAGAAATATGAAGTTATAAAGAAACCTATGTCGGAGAAACCACTTTCAGAGGTTGCTAAAGATTTAGAGAGATCTAAAGCAGAGCGTAAAAATGGACTCTACGAGCCAAACACAAAAAATCTTCCTCCAGAATCTAAAGAGATTCTAAGAAGTTCTGATGTGGTAGCAATTGGAGATCTTCATGGTGAAATGGTTGCTTTTAAAGAGAATATGGAAAGTGCTGGATTGATTGATACTAAGGGCAATTGGATAGGTGGGAATAGAAAAGTTGTTTTTCAAGGAGATATTATTGCAGATCGTGGAACTGATGGTTTGGAGATTTTACAAAAAATTCATATTCTCAGGGAACAGGCACAGAAAGCTTGAGGAGATATTGAAGTGATTGTAGGTAATCATGACGATTTTATGATTTCTTTCCTGACTGGAAGGAATGGTGTGCATGGTCAATGAGTTAGTCCTGCCTTGATTAATGGTCAATGAGTGTGATTGTGAGAATTAATGAAATTTACTAAACAAAAATCATCTGGAGATGCTTGGAATGATTTATTGGATGTGGCTAAGTATCATACTGAGATTTTAGAAACTATGAGAAAACCCAATAGTGAATGAAGAATTATTCTAGAAGAAATCTGTAATATGAAGATAGTTTCCCAAGTAAATGATGTCTTACTTCTTCATACTAATCCTACCGATGGGATCTTAAAATTTTTAACAGAATGAGGGTGAACACTGCAACAGAGAATTGAGGCAATCAATAATAATTACCAGTTATACCTGAGAAAGATATTGATGGAATGAAAAGTTCTTACTCCGAATGAAATAAAACAATTTAATGAACTTTCAGATCTGTTCTTAGATACTAGTAATAGAAACACTTCAAATGTTGAAGATTATTATAAAACTTTAAAAAACTGATGAATTAACTATATTACTCATGGGCATAATGGTGGTAAAGGAAGTAAAATAGAAGGAGTAGGATACTGATGAATAAAAATTATTGATAATGATTATGGTTATTGAAAGCTCCGTAAAACGGATTGAGAGTATTGAATAAATTCTGTATCTGTCATTGGTAAGAAAACCGGGGGATTTAGACACCTAGGAGAACACAAAAATGCAGTAGAGGAAATAGCTTCTATAAAAGATATTGAGGAAATCAAAAACAAAACTCTCCAACAACCAATGCTTGAATGAGTGACCAAAGAGAAACAAATAGAAAATTTAGTATCAAAGGCAGAAGCAAGTAAGGATGGATTTATTAGTATGGTGGATGAAATAGGACAACTGACAAAATGAACAAGGGTATGAGAGGAAAAAAATATTCTCAAGAAAAAGGACAGGATAAAACAAAAAATAAAGAAAGATTATAAGGATAAAGTAGAGAATTGTCTTGATGTACTTCGCTCTACACTCACCTTCAAAACATTGCCAGATTTAATTATGGCTTATGATCAACTGCCATTTCTCTTACAACAGCATGGATTGTCTATTGTAAAACTAAAAAATCGTTTAGTTGATAAGAAAACCTGAGAGGTGTTGATGAATATTGAAATGTCTGATGGAATGATCGTAGAATTAAAACTATCTACAGAACATATGCACAATGCTCAAGATGTACCAATAAAATTACCAGATGATGTAAAAATATCTTTTAAAAATGTGACATCTGGGGAGTTTGAAAGTCGTCCTCTTTCTGATTTATTTACATCAGATGAAATAAATTTGGTATCTTCACTTCATGATAATGGTTTAGCTGATGAACCTTTGCTACTTGAATCTGGTTATTTTAAGAAAGAAATCACTAATCATATGTTTTATGAAATTGCTCGTTGCTTTGATGCGGAAACACAGGCGAGTATCAACAACAATGAAAATCTCAATAAATTAAATGTTGAATTACAAACATTAATAAATAAACTTGAAGCAATTCAGGTGATAAATGGAGAATATCATATAAAACAATATGAAGCGGAAACTAATTTACTATATAACTAATTTTATATTTTTATCCCCCTTTAATAATGACTTTGGATATGCAGGAAATCTCGACTAGCACTCTTCATTACTATGTTTGGTGAAATGACCCCGTTATTTATGACGATCAACTCAAAACAGCAGTATATTATAATGCAGAAGATGCTGAACGAAAATCAATTAATTATTATGCTGTAGAAGAGCATGCTGATGAAATTACCGATGAAAATGAAATCAAGGAATTTTTTTCAGAGACTCTTATGCAACAGTATAACAATAGTTCTTTACTGAAGGATTGTCGTGATTACTTTGATAGTATTAAAAAAAAAGGAAGTAGTGATCTTACAAAAACATTAATTGCTTAGATTGTTTAAATCTCTCCTATTATTTTCACTCAAAATCTTTGTTTTACTTTTGTAGCTAAAAAACCATGTGGCGTAGTGTTTGTTTAGTAGGACTTTGCTTTTTATTGGTTGGATGTGGGGATGAAAACATTTTTCCTTTTGTTGATTCTCCTGTTTTGAATGAGACGAGCCTTGTCCTTACATCTGGTGAGATGAGGATTACTGAGGAAGAGCCGCTAAATATATCTTATGCTGATCTTTCAGATGATGATTTCCAGAAATTTGTTTCGGTGGGACAGCCTTTTAAAAATCCTCAATATGAGCCATCTGATTTAATTTCTCTCGCCTCTACGAAGTCTCTAACCATCCAAGGAAATCGCTCATTGAGGCAGGAGGCGAGTGAACAATTGGCTCAGCTTTCTTTAGCTTTTTATGAAGTGTTTAAAAAACCGCTTGTGGTCATGAGTGCGTATAGGAGTTATACGTATCAAAAAAATCAGATTGCAGAAAGCTGTAAGCAGAGTGGGTATTGTGCCAGAGAAGGGGAGTCTGAACACCAATTAGGATTGACGGTGGATTTATGGGAGGCAACTAATGAGGAGAAATTTTTAGCGAAGTATCAGGCTGAATATGATCGGTTAGTGGGAAATGCTTGGAAATGGGGATTCCATCAAAGTTATCAAAAAGGAAAGTCTGTGGATGGGTATGCGGTGGAGCCATGGCACTGGAGGTATTTAAGAGAAGATTTAGCGAAAATATTGTGGGAAAAAGGGATGACCTTTTCTGAGTTGGTTCGCGGAAAATAGTAGATTTTTTTAAAAAAAGTTGAACGAAACGAACAACTCTTTTTACTTTGTTTAGAGGTTAAGACAATGACTATTTAAAAGTCATTTTCATAGCCCTAAGAAGTGCTACTTCTGTAAATTCTGTATCAAGGGAAATTTGTATTCCTTTTGGATCATAATTTCCTTCTTTCAGTCTTTGGGCGTGGACAGCTTTTTCTGTCCTTTTCCCGACTGTGATTTCGCATGCCACGGTCACTACAAATTCATCAGTTTGATGGACACAAAATGGTTCTTTTGTGGATGCTTTCACATTTTGAGTCAGAAATTTCAGAATAGATTCTTTACTGACTTGATATTTACTATCAATCACCTGAAGTATACTATCTGTATACTGTTTACGAAGCTCGTTGAGATAGGTTTCTTCTGAAAATTCTTTCTCAGGAACAAATCGTTTAGGTACAAAATCCAACTGAGGAGCAAGTAAGCTTAATCCTACTGAGGATACATTCAGAGATATTACATCTCCTACTTTGAGATCTTTAATTCTAATCCTTGTCATATTATTTGTTTTTACTATTTATTAACAATATCTTGTATAACTATATGTATATTAAAGTCAAGTAAAGTTTAGATTTTCAAGTTTAGATTTTCATTTTCACTGCTTCCGCGATAACTTTCGCTACGCCTTTATCCAATGCGGACGGTAAAATATGGTCAACATCAGGATTCTGAATATAACCCGCCAATGCCTCAGCTGCTGCGACTTTATGCTCATCAGTAATCTGTGGCAATCTCGCATCTAACGCTCCCCTGAAAATCCCTGGAAACGCGAGGACATTATTGACCTGATTAGGAAAATCTGACCTTCCCGTAGCGACGATAAAAGCCCCTGCGGATTTCGCTTCCTCTGGCATAATTTCGGGAGTCGGATTCGCCAAAGCAAAGATGATAGGATTTGAAGCCATGTTGCGAATATCTTCAGCTTTCAAAAGATTTCCTTTACTCACGCCGATGAAAATATCCGCTCATTGAAGAGCGTCTTGCAAAGTTCCAGCAACATCGTGAAGATTGAACGGCAAGACCTCTTTTTTAAAAGGGTTTAAATCTGACCTTTGAGAGGAGATTATGCCTTTGGAGTCGGTGAAGATGATATTCGTTGCTCCGGCTTGATGCAACAATTTTCCAATCGCTATCGCTGCTGCTCCCGCCCCTGAAATCACAATTCTCAATTTATCTCGGATAGGGACATCCCGACAGGTCGAGGAGGCTTCGCACAGCCCTATCCCTACAGTGTCTTGTTGTTCTGCTTGTCTCAATTTTAACGCATTAATCAGTCCTGCGAGGACGACAATCGCTGTCCCGTGTTGGTCATCGTGAAAAACGGGAATATTCAGCTTTTTTTTGAGCTCGGTTTCAATGTAAAAACAATTGGGAGCGGAAATGTCTTCCAAGTTAATCCCTCAGAAAGTCGGAGCTATCGCCTCTACGGCTTTGATGACTTCATCGGGGTCTTGGGTGGAAAGTACGATAGGAATCGCGTCTACACCGCCGAATTCTTTGAAAAGAATGGCTTTCCCCTCCATCACGGGAAGTCCCGCCAATCCTCCGATATTTCCCAGTCCGAGTACGGCGGAACCGTCGCTCACGATGGCGAT
>JAISKI010000024.1 GCA_031261265.1 Candidatus Peribacteria bacterium | reverse complement strand
GATATTGATGCATCTACTACGAGGTTTGAACTCAAAAATCTCCCTCGTGGCTTTGGACACACTTTGGGGAATGCGATGAGAAGAATTATCTTGGCATACAACTTGGGAGGTGCTATCACCGGTCTTAAAATCAAAGGAGTGCCACACGAGTATTATGTCATCGACGGAGTGAAGGAAAATGTCGTGAACATCTTGCTCAACTTCAAAAAACTTAGATTTGTTTTCGATGAGAAAGTGGAAACTTTACAATGGGTTTCTCAGAGATTTAAAGGAATTGGAACCTATACCGCTGAAAAATTAAAATTACCAGCAGGAATCGAACTCCTCAATCCCGAAGAATTTCTCTTTGAGATTACTGATGCTTCCACAGAAGTAAACATGGAAATCAGAATTGAAAAAGGATACGGATATTACTCTCTAGAATATCTCAGAGCGAGAAGTAAAAAAGAAGATGGAGATGTAAACTTACTGCTCATTGATAATGACTTCAAACTCGTTGATTATGTAAAATATGATGTAGAAGAAGTGATTGAAGACTTTACAGGAAGCACTAAGGACTCACTGACACTCGAAATCAAAACAGGATTTACTACTGTCACTCCAAAAGAGATGTTAGTATTTGCTGGAGAGGCTCTCGCAAGTTATGCAAAACTCTTTATTTTTGAAGAGATCTATATTGATAAATCAGTCTTTGTAGAATATGCTGAACTTCCTGCAGAAAGAGAAATTGGTCTCGAAGACAATAATGTGAAAACCATGCCAATTGATGCTTTACCTCTCAGCGAGAGAACTAGAAACGCTTTGATCAAAAATAATATTCTTTATGTAGAGGATCTAGAAAAAAAGAAAAAAGCTGAATTGCTTTTGATGAAAGGAGTGGGAAAGAAAGCGATTGATGAAATTAATCAGGCATTAGGTGCCATTGGAAAGATGTTAATCGGACAATAGTCCTCAGATATGAAGAAGTCCGTTGAAAAACGGATTTTTTATTGTCAAAAATATATTGCAATAAGGCATAAGATTTTTATATTCTAGTTAATTTATCTCTTGCTCTATTTTAAACTATGTCTAACCTCAAAAAAATCCCAGATAATGACTCTGAAATTATTATCTACCAAACCTCTGATGGTCAGACAAAAATTGATGTCCGCCTCAAAAATAATACCGTTCGACTTAATCAGGCTCAATTGGTAGAATTATATAATTCTAGTAAATCTAATATCAGTGAGCATATTAAACATATCTTTGCAGAGGGAGAATTAGAGGAAAATTCAGTTGTTCGGAATTTCCGAACTACTGCGAATGATGGGAAAAACTATAAGGTGAACTATTATAACTTGGATATGATTATTGCCTTGGGGTATCGTATCAAGAGTTCTATCGCTACCAAATTTCGCCAGTGGGCTACTGATAGAATTAAAGAATATGTTGTCAAATGATTCCTGATTAACGATGACTTTCTTAAAAATATGGGAGGTGGACAATATTGGAAAGAATTGCTCAGTAGAATCCGTGATATTCGCACCTCAGAAAAAGTGTTGTATCGTCAAGTTTTGGATTTATATGCCACAAGTATAGATTATAATCCCAAAGCCTTAGAATCTCTTGAATTTTTCAAAATCGTGCAAAATAAACTGCATTTCGCTACTCACTTACAAACTGCTTCGGAAGTCATTTACAACCGTGCAGATGTGAATAAAGATTTTATGGGACTTACGACATTCAAAGGCGATTTGCCCGTTTTAGATGAAGTAAGAATCGCTAAAAATTATCTAACTCAGGAAGAATTGGAGAGATTAAATCGTTTAGTGTCAGCTTTTTTTGAACTTGCAGAGCTTCGTGCAATGGAACATCAGCCAATGAAAATGCAAGATTGGGTGGCAGAATTAGATGATTTACTGAAAAAATATGGGAAAGGAGTTTTGATAAGAGCAGGAAGTATCAGTCATCAACAAGCAATAGAGAAAGCTGAACAAGAATATAGAAAGTTCCAAACAAAGACATTGAGCGAAGTAGAAAAGGAGTATTTGGCTACCTTGAAGCAAGCAGAAAAATCGGTATCTCGTAAATCAAACGCTAAAAGTTAGTAGAAAAGATGGAGGTAAAATCAGACAAAATTATAACTGTCAAAAATCTCTTGCAATTATCGTCAAAAAGATTATTACTGCGGTACTATTTTAGTTCTTATCTTTGATATGCTCTGTTTTATAGATGAAGTGGGCGACCATTGAGTGCAGTTTGATAAACATTCTAGCAAGTATTTTACCGTTGCAATGGTGATTTTTCCTGATGATGAGGAAGCTTATGCTTGTGATAAAAAAATAATGAAAATGCAGAAATCTTTTGGACGCAATCATCCTTTTGAATTTCATTTTACCAAAAATACGGAGTATACGAGAAAGCAGTTTATTGAGGTAATCAGTCAATTTGATTTTTTCTATTATGCATTTATTATCGATAAAAAACTCTGCAAAGAATTGTGATATTCCCCTAAACATTCCTTTTATGAATATGTTGCTGATTTGATTTGTGAATACGCTAAGGAGAGTTTAGATAATGCAAGAATTATTATTGATGAATGGGGAGGAGAGTATTTCAAGAATCGTTTATCTACGCTGATTAAAAGGGGCTTAAATACTGCTGAAAAAAAGTGCATAAAAAAACTAACTACGGGAAATTCTTGTAAAGAGCCTCTTTTGCAGGTAGCAGATTATATTGTGGGAATAGTACACCGTGAGTATGATGAGGAGAAATCCCTAAAAGGAGAGTATAGGAAAATGATACAACATAAGTGCGTAAAAATTGTTGTTCGACCTGATGTTTCTCAACAAGAAGATAAAACTGACTAAAAAAAGTCAGAAAAGACTTGCAATTGAGAAAAAACTGACTATACTAAGGGTACCATTGGCTAGTGGAGCGAAAAACCGAGAATGTTCGAGGTCTGTTTAGTAGGAGATGTCTTACTAAAATAGTGATACGGCAGCAAAAAGAGTCGTAAATGGGGACACCCTGCCGGCTCTTTTCATTTTTGGAAATCTTTCATCACGGAGCAATCTGTGATTTTTTTCGATTTGTTGTTTCGTGTGGTTTTGTAGGGGGAGACTTGTGTGTTTTCCCGATGTATTT
This sequence comes from Candidatus Peribacteria bacterium, assembly GCA_031261265.1. The sequence continues at coordinate 39,065 of JAISKI010000024.1, read as the reverse complement.
GGTGTTATGTGATATTTTCTCTATTTTACCTATTTTCCCCTTGATTTTCACTCACTCAACTATATATTGCAAGTGTCGAAGTTTCTATGAATTTTTTCTTACGAAAAAAACGGGACTTTTTGCGTTTCACACACAAATTGTCCTTTCGTAGGTTTTTTGTAGGAGCTTCGACACTCGTGAACCGTAAATTGTCCCTTTATTTTTAGGACATATTATGATAAACGAGTTATGTACTCTTACATACCTTTTTTGCTTTTTACAAAATTTCTATGATGAAAAAACTCTGATTTTTAGTGGTCTGATTTCTGGGGCTACTTTTCCTTGGCAATGGAGCTTTTGCCAGCTACACTCAAGTTTTTAGTGATGATTTTAATCGTGCAAATGCCACTGGTACAGCAATCGCTAATGGGTGGCTTTTCCCGGGCTATCAAAATGACGGGACTACAGGTATTGATACGCGAATTATTAAAGATTATCAATTGGTCGGTGGTGATGAAAGTTTAGGTGGGAGTGGTATATGGAAAAGTTCAGTGATGTTGCAGTCTGGCTATTTGCTATCAGATGGTAAGGCAACAATTGAATTCAAAAATTCAGTCAATAATAACATGTATGCTTTGTTGGCTCGTGTAGATATGTTTTCTGGTATTTCAGTCTGTGGAGATTATAATACTAATATCAAAAGACTACGTATCCTCATAACAAGTGGTACAGCTAACCAAATTTGTTATCAGCAAGGACAATCAATACAAAACACGAGTATTACTGTATCTTGATCAATCGCAAATGATGCCAATTTGCGTTTAGAATTACTAACCAGTGGTACTACCATAATCGCTAATCTCTACGATATCACCACAACTCCCACACTCATTGAGACCCTCTCTGTAAGTGGCATCAACTTTCCAACTACTGCTGGTTTATGGGGCATTAACCATTATACTAACTCTAGTAGTAGTGATAATTATGCTTTATATAGAGACGATGTAGAGTTTACTATTTTCTCATCTGCTAACAATGTTAAATGGGGCAATACGATAACATGGACGATAACTGATGATGAAGATCGCATAATTTCCAACTTTTCCGATGGTGGTGCCGGTGGGGTGTTTAGCCCAACGAGTGTTGAATTAAATTCGAGCAATGGCTACACGGCAACCGTTACATATACACCGGCTAAACTTGGGCAACAAATTATTACGGCTGATGTGAGTGGCGGTGAAACTTTCAATATTCCAATCGGTGTGTGGTCATATAGCACAAAAATCGGCTTTATCGGAGATTCTATTAGTGCTGGTGCTACAGCTTCTACGATATCTAACCGTGCCCCCAATCAAACGACAACGAATTTAGGTAAGGGGTTTTCCACAATTAATGCCTCTGTTGGTGGTGCACAGGCATATTTTTATGCTAATGATACTTGTTCAGCTTATTGTAGTGGTGGTTCGGGAGTGGCTATTATGACAAATGCAATCAATTCTTTTCAGGGTGCAGGTGTTGAATTTGTTTCCATAATGTTAGGTGCAAATGATTCTCATTATGTTGAATCACAATTACCAGCTACCTATAAGATGAGTATGCAAAAAATCATTGATGATTTTAAAAACGTAGGGATTAAGCATATTATTTTGCAAGTTCCCTTTTATCGTCCTGGTGTGGATGCTACCGCCAATCAATATCTTCAAGAATATACTACTGTTTCGTTGGAATTGGTAAGTGAAAATAGTGGTTATGTGTCGTTAGGAGATACGACAAGTTATGCACGATTCTATGATAACTATTTATACCATTCAGGAGATGCGTTTAATGCTTTTGCAGATAAAGTTCACCCCAATGATATAGGACATACGTATTTAGGGAGTGTATGGAGTCAGGCCATACTCAACGATTTCCTCTATCAAGTTAATCCTGTTCATCAACGAATGAGTGGCAATACCTGCCAACTTACTACTAGTTGAACACTGACTTATTTTATAGGTAAGCGAATCGGAGAATTGACCTGAGTAAAAATAGATGGAAGCCTTTTGATTTCTGGAACCGATTATACTCTCATTGATTCCACCTGAACGACGATACTATTTACAAATACCTATCTCAATTGACTTACAGCAGGGATAAAAAATCTGATGGTTGAATTTTATGGAGGTGTAAATATTAACGATACTTTCACTATCACTTCTGCACCTTCAAATCCAACTAATCCTTCTTGATGAGGTGGAGGAGGAAGTTCTGCTTCCAAAGATAATTGTCCGAATGGAGACTTTTCATCTTCATATTACGATTGAATATGTGGAACAAATCCAACAACAAACGATAAGGTAGGAACAGGGCTTGCCCTGTCCGATAAGGACCCATTAACAAATGAACAAGAGGATACCGCAATACCGAATAATGAAATTTTATCTGCATACGATTGGGCATTTTCTCACAACATCACCACCCTTGCACCCATAACAAACGCCAACCCTGACGGAACCGTCATTCGTCAGCACTTCGCTAAAATGGTCGTCAATTACGCCCTGAACGCCTTAGGTTGGACCCTTCCAGAAAAAGTCCCTAGTCAATGTCATTGGAAAGATGGCTCTAACGCTTGGGAATCCTCTGAGATGAAGGAGTATGCTGTGAAAGCTTGCTCGTTAGGTTTGATGGGAATAGATATGGACTACTTCCAACCTTACACCGTTGTTTCTCGTGCTCAATTTGGAACGGTACTTTCTAGATTACTTCGGCAGAATACTTACGTTGGAGGGAAACCGTATTATGTGAAACACTTGGAAGCCTTAAAAGAAAACTGAATTATGACCCAAATTGACAATCCAGAAGGTAGAACGGAATTGAGGCAATGGGTTCGATTAATGTTGATGAGAAGTTCAAAATAATTAAGAATGAAAATTTAAGAATGAAGAAAGAAGGCTCTTGTGAAAATGAGAGCTTTTCTTTTTGTCTAATTTTCTCTTGAAAATGACTAAAAAATCTATATCTTGTCATTAAATAATTGTTTTATTTTTTTATGACATTAGCTCAATGAAGGAAACAAAAGGAGAAATAATTTTGTATCAATCCGATAATGCGATAAATATCAATGTACTTTTGGAAGATGAAACCGTCTGGCTCTCACAGGCACAAATGGTCGAACTTTTTGAGAGAAATCAATCGGTAATTTCTCGTCATATCAATACTATCTTTAAGGAAAGGGAGCTGGATGAAAAAAGTAATATGCATTTTTTGCATATTGCAAATTCAGACCGTCCAGTGGCTATATATAGTCTTGATGTCATTATCTCTGTCGGTTATCGCGTGAAATCTCAAAGAGGTACTCAGTTTCGTCAACGAGCAAATAGCGTCTTAAAAGACTATCTCTTGAAAGGGTATGCCGTAAATCAGCGTATCGAACACATAGAACAACGCATCATTTCCACAGAACAACGCGTTTTAGAAACAGAGAAAAAGATTGATTTTTTCGTCAAAACCAACCTTCCCCCTGTGGAAGGAATTTTCTATGAAGGTCAGATTTTCGATGCCTACAAATTCGTTGCTGACTTGGTAAAGTCCGCTAAGAAATCCCTCATTCTTATTGATAATTACATTGACGAAAGCGTCCTAATGCTTCTCTCTAAGCGTTCCGCCACCGTAGAAGCGACTATCTACACCAACCAGATTTCAGACCAGCTAAAAGCAGACATACAAAAGCATAATGGACAATATCCACGGATAGAAATCAAAACCTTCACCCATTCTCACGACCGCTTCTTGTTAATTGATGATGAGGTGTATCATATCGGAGCGTCTTTGAAAGACTTAGGGAAGAAGCGATTTGCTTTCTCTAAAATGTTGTTAAATGCCCAAGAGATACTAAAAAGGATAGAGGAAAAGTAATCCTTATATTTTTTCAAATAAAATCAGCTTTTTCATTCTTCTTTCTCATTGTCGCTTTCTGTCTAATCTTCAAATCCTCCTTCTCAACAGCCAGAATACAGAATAAAAAAAGTCATCGTGAAAAATCTATCATTTTCTCTTGATTTTGGGTTTCAATTTCGTATACAGTACATATTCAAAATGAAAAATTCAATTTATTTGTTCATCTTACGATATAATGCAACACAGAAAAAACAAGTTGTTAGAAATCAATACGGGAGCCAAGAGCAAACCCGTCTTCCTCAGACAACTGCTCACCAACTTAGTCAGAAATGGGAAAATTACTACGACTGCCAAGAGAGCACAAGTGCTCAAAGCATATGCTGATAGTTTTTTCGGTAGATTGGTAGCGAATACCTCTTCTTATGCTGAAAAAGACGCTCGCAGAGAGAACATCAGATATATCAAGTCTGAAATCTATTCTGAGCCAGAGGGAAAGAAAGTCATCGAAACTTTATTACCAAAATATGTAGAAAGTGGATTGAAATCAGGATTTGTAGCTTCTTACAAGTTGGGATATAGAGTGGGAGATGGTGCTGAAAAGATTTTGTTGAAATTGGTGTAGAGAAAAAAGCCCCAAAGGGGCGGAACAACTTAGGATAGGGCAACGCCCTATCAATAAGGAAATAACAAATCATCAAAGCCCTGAAAGGGCGAAACAAAAAGATAAAAAATCCGTTTTAATCTTTGGGAATATACACAATGAACGAAGAAACACTAATTTGCCAGAGTTGTAGTATGCCCCTTGAAAAAGAGGAAGACTACGGAACAAATGCAGACGGAAGCAAGAATGAGGAGTATTGTATCTATTGCTACAAAGACGGAAAGTTTATACACGATATAGGTAGTGTGGAAGAATATATAGAAATGAACATTCCCTATGCAGAACAGGCAGGTATGACGACAGAACAAATGAGAGAGCATTGTGAAAGAGTATTCCCTACTTTGAAAAGATGGAAAAAATAAAAAATCAGATTTATAAGTATTTTATTACTGTTATATAGTTAAAATGGAGTTTACAAGTAAAGACCTTAATAAGACCATTTGGGTAAAGCAAACCGACCAAGAGAAAAACAGACTTCGATATAAAGTTGATGCTTCTGGAAAGACTTTGGGAAGATTGGCTGTGGATATTTCTAAAAAACTTATAGGAAAAGATAAGTCCTATTATTCTGATTTCTGGGATGCTGGAAGTTTCGTAATAGTGGAAAATGCTGATAAAATCGCTGTAAGTGGAAACAAATTGCAGGATAAAGTCTACTATTCATATAGTGGATACAAGGGAAACCTCAAAAGCATTACGCTTGGAGAGCTCTTGAAGAAAAATCCTAGCAAAGCACTTCGATATGCTGTCAGAGGAATGCTTCCAAAGAATAAGCTGAGAGATGCGAGAATGAAGAGGTTAAAAGTTGCGAAAGAGGCAACTGCTAAATATGATAATTTTAAACCTATAAACTTGTATAAATAATGGCAAACCAAGAGTACAACTACGCAATTGGAAGAAGAAAATCTACTACGGCAGTAGTAAAACTGTATTCCAAAGGAAGTGGAACTTTTATCGTAAAGACTTCTGGTGGGAAAGAACTTCCCCTCAAAGAGTATTTCGGAGGAAATGACTATCTTTACAAGAATGCAATTGCACCTTTTGAGGTTATTGCACCTGATGCGTTCAAGAAATTTGATGCACATATCAGAATTACTGGAGGAGGTATCGCTGGGCAAGCAGATGCTGTGAAATTGGGGTTCGCAAGAGCTTTAATAGACTGGAATGCTGATTTGCGTCCGACTTTGAAACCCTATGGATTCCTCAAAAGAGATCCTAGAATCAAGGAAAGAAAAAAGCCTGGTTTGAAAAAAGCGAGAAAAGCTCCGACTTGGTCAAAGAGGTAGTCCTCTCAAAACAAAATTTTTATTCTTTTATACTTTTATTCTTATGAAAAAAACTCTCTTAACAACCTTAGCAGTAGCTACTCTCGTACTCACAGCATGTGGAACTGAACCAACTACTCCAACTGATATAGATGAAGACACAGGTACCATTGAAAACCTTGAAGCTGAAGCAGTAGTAGAAGCTGTATCTCCAGCAATTATCGGAGTGGCAGACAATGCTGATGCCGAAGTAAGCGTACAAGATGGTGCTTACTACTATGACTTTGGGACAGTAAACGCAGAAGATACAAATTATCCTTTAGCTTTCGCTATCGACTTCCCTGCATCTGATATTTCTGAGCTCACAGCAACCGTTGTAGCTAATGACGGATTCATAGTAGATACTACTAGTACTTATACTCAAGGAGAACTTTTCACTATCACCACAGATCCTACAGCTGAAACAGGAGCCCGCTCTGCTATCATCCAAATTCTCGGAACAACTATCAATGGTGATCCAATCGAAGCCCTCTTTGTTGCAGTTGCTAACCTTGAATAATTCTCTGTACATAGCTATTTATAGACCTTCTGAATCTTTCAAAAGAGAACTGGAGGGTTTTTCTTTTACTTGCAATTCACTCAAATTTCTGTATACTAAAAAATAGGTAATCTTTATCTTTTATTCTTCTAACGATGGGAACTTTCGCATAAATTTCGACCAGACCTGATTGCGGGTCTATTCTAGAAAGTTTTTACCTTATTAGAAAAAAAGATGCAACACACTCATAACGAAACCACACCACTTCGCGTTTTTCTCGTAGATATCGTAGATAAATTTACTAAACCAGAAATCCTTGTCGACAGAATGAAAGAACTCAATAATCTGGTCAATACGTACGGTGGAGTCGTGATCCTGGAAGAATATCAAAAAAAAGACCTTCCTGACCCAAAAACATATGTCGGGAAAGGGAAACTCGAAGAAATTATCCAAGAAATGCTGAGACTCAAAGCTAACCTCCTCATTGTAGGAAACGCTTTAAAGCCTTCTCAGATTTATCAGATCAATGAAAAACTCCGCCTGGTTTCAGCAGAACAAGGACTAAAAGATAAATTGGAAGCACGAGATAGAATCGATCTAATTTTAAAGATCTTTGAAAAACATGCAACCAGTGGAGAAAGCAGACTCCAAATCGAACTCGCCGCAATTAATCACATGGGACCAAGGATTTATGGAATGGGACTGGAACTCTCCAAGCAAGGAGGGTCTGCTTCCTGAGGAGGAGGTGGTGCTACCAGAGGAGCCGGAGAAACTAATACTGAAGTAATGCGTCGTCATCTCAAAGAGAAAACCAGAAAAATAGAAAAAAAGCTGGAAGAATACGCAAAAATGAGAAATCTTCATCGTGAAGGTCGCAAAAAAAGAGGTATGGCAACCATTGGAATTGTGGGGTACACCAATGCTGGGAAATCCTCACTCTTGAATGGACTCACGAAAAAAGGAGTCCTCGCTGAGAATAAACTCTTTGCGACCCTCGGAACAAATGTAGGGAACATGTTTGTGATCACCGATCCTGTGCTTGGGACGGGGAGAGAAATTCTCCTCAACGATACGATTTGATTCATCCGTGATCTTCCCCCAAAGTTGATCAAATCTTTCTCCTCTACACTCGAAGACAGTATCGAATCAGACTTTTTGCTCCATGTTATTGATGCCAGTGATCCTTACGTTGAAGAAAGGGTGAGAGTGGTACACGAAATTTTGAATGATATCTGAGCTCATCAGCAAAAAATTCTGGTTTTCAATAAAATAGATCTCATCGACGAAGCAAGAATTAAAGAATTAAGGTCCAGCTTTTCCGAAGAGGAAACCATTTTCATCTCCGTAAAAGAAGGAAAAGGTTTGGAAGAATTAAGACAAGTACTTGTGAAATATGTATAGACCTTTCTATCACTTGAAGGAATATCGTATATAGAGATAACCCGTTCCAAGAGAGATACGAAAGTACCGCCGAAGATTCTCGAAGGAATGCTCTTTGATGAGATTTCAGGATTTTTTCCTGTTGTTATCAATGAAGACCTGTCCAAAATCCCTTTTTAATTCCTTAAGGGGCTTGCAAAAAGAAGTAATAAAAAACTGAGCATAAAAAAAGATGTTCTTGGCAAACCAAAAGCATCTTTTTGAATATTAATGGTCTTCTATCCTCCCACAATCGGGACAGACCATTTGATACCAGTCAGGATAACGATCTCTTTTGAATTGATTTGGATGAGTGCATTTTGCAATCAATTGTTTCAATTCTAATTTTTTGAGTTCAATCTCCTCTTCGATTTCTTTTACTTCTTTTTTTGAAACTTTTTTTTGTTTCAGTTTTAATTTTGCAACTTCCAACTGATCATTCAAGTTTCCAATCTCTCTTTGGAGAGACTCCCTTCCAAATTTAATGTCGTTCATAATTCAATTCTAATTTAGTTGATTTTTAATTTAGTTGATTGGTAAACCTATCCTAGAATAACAATCTGCAAAGATTTTTGGGTATTTTTCTTTACATTTCTCACATACATATTTGGGAATAAACCCCTGAACATCAGGGTAGAATCTTTTTTCCATGCAAGAAAAAGGATTTTCCATAGCTCCTTCAATACAATATAACTCTTGATTACTGAGATTAATTCCTGATAAAAAAACATCCTCTGGTTTAATTTTTTTAATAGGAGGAATCAATCCCTCTACTGCATACTTTACAATGAGTTTTTGTATAATTGCCTGAATTACCAGTTGTTTCTGGTGTTCTTCTTGATAACGATATGTGCATACTGAAACTCCTTTAGCATTTGCGATAAAGAGTGTTTTCCCATTGAGAGTTTGATACAATCCTGTTGTAATACCGTTTTTTACCTCAGTGGGTCCTAAACTCATCACACTTGTTCCTGCTAAATACTCTAGGTCAATTTCTTTTCCATTGATGGTTGCTTTTTTTAGCTGTTCACATCCAAAAAAGGCATTATCTTCAAACTGAGAAAAATCTTCTATTTTCCCTTCTATCGTTACGGATTGAAGATTTGGCATCTTTTGAAATGCTGAATATTGAATCTTGCTTACATTTTTGGGGATCAAAAGATGTTTGTTTGCACAGCCGGAAAATGCTCCATATCCTATGTAACGTACAGAAGCTGGTATTTGAACCTCTAATTGTGTACAATACTCAAATGCATGATCTGGGATTCTTTCGATACCTTCGTTGAGAGTAAATTTTCTCAAATGTTTGGCATATTGGCAGATCTTTCCATTTTGATTCTTCCCACCTAAAAGTTTTACCTCTTTTGGTAAAGATATTTCTTTTAGGTTTTCACAATTTTGAATCTCAATACCGCGGATTTCCTGGGCGTCTTCTGGGAAGATTACTTTTGCCAAATTTGGTAAATTCCTTAAAAGTATTGTGGATTCGCAGTAGCTCTTTTCTGGGATGATGACTTTTGTTATTTGTTCACGTTCCCTATCTTGTAGAGGCAGTAGGTCTTCTTCTGTATACTGATAAGGCGTACTGTGATAGGGGACTTTTTCAATGTTCATAAATTCATCTGAAGATTTGTGATAGCCAATTCCCGAATAATATCCAGTTTTTGTTACATTTTTTTTGATCTTTAGACCTTCTTTGCCATAATAAGCAATTCTTTCGTTTACGTTTTCTGTTTCCATATTCTTTTGTTTTTAATTTATTTATATTTTATTGTTTATATATACTAATCTAAAAGATGAAGTCAAGAGGAGGTAGATTCAACTTGAAAATTTTGTGAATATTTTTATACTTTTACTGTTTTAGCTATCGAGATTTACTTTCCTATGCAACAAATCATTCATATTCACGGAGGAAATGCTTTTCCTGACCAAGAAAGTTTCTCTACCTACCTCGAGCAAAAAAAATATAATCCTTTTGAAGAGAAAAAACATCGGAGAGAATGGCTAAAACAACAACTTCCTCCTACCTATCAAATGACTCTCCCTCAAATGCCAAATTGATCAATGGCGTATTATTGGGCACGAAAAATCTGGTTTGAAAAGATCTTTCCTTACCTGAATAACGAGGGGACGATTTTAATTGGACATTCTTTGGGGGCTATGTTTTTGCTCAAATATCTGAGTGAAAATACTTTTCCTCAACCTCTTAGCCAATTACATCTTATTTCCTCAAGTATTGATGAGGAAACGGGATACCAGGAAAAACATTATTTAGGGGATTTCGTTTGGGATTTTTGAAAAGTTTCCTCTATTATGGGACAAGTGGATACTATTTTTCTTTATTATTCAAAAGATGATCCTGTAGTCCCTAGTGCTCAGACTGAAAAGCTTGCAGAGCTCCTTCCTTCAGCGAAATTATTTACTTTTTCTGATAGAGGACATTTTTCTCAATCTGATTTTCCAGAGCTCTTGGCAAATATTGTGTGATATCATTTTTAAATAATACGTAAAAAGACTTGACTTTCATATATATATCAGTATAATAAGTTATACAAAATAAAATTACTAAATAAAAAAATAGGAGGGATAAGGACTCTCCTGATCCTTGAAAGAGGGTCGAAGAAAATGATATGTTTATATTAATTGAGTTAGCCGTAATGGCTCTCTTCTTCTTGGGGATTTGTGTTATAGTAATAACTGAGGATGTTTGTAAAAAGATATCTTCTTGGTTAAAACAAAAAAAAGAGGAAAAAGTCCGAAAAGCTTATTTGGATTCTTGGGATGTATGTGGGTATCGATTATCAACGAGAAAGGAAAGTAATGCTTATCTTCTTGCTCTTTATCTTTCGAATGGTCGAGGACCGTATGGTAGTGGAGGTTATTATGATATCTTTGTAAGAAAAAACAATCCAAATCGAATGCGAGGATTCTGGTCTAATGCACCAGAATTAGAAGTGGCGATTTAATCAATTAAAAAGGCTGTAATTGAGATTTCTCTTACAGCCCTTTTGCTACGGGGATTTTTTATCCTAACTTCCCGCATACCTCTCTAAAGGTACAGCTTTCACATTTTCTTTCACTGCTGGTTTTACGGAAGACGAAGGGATCGAGAGGAATATTTTTTACTGGGTCTTGGTTTTCGATAAATTGTTTTTGGTAGTCTACATCTTTCTGAATTTTCGCGATAATATCGTCAATATCTGCTTGTGATACCTTACCTCCATGAGCATTCATGGTATTGAGATATACTTCTTGTGCCTCAATTCTCATTCCATCCATAGAAGTAATTCCCTTTTTGAGGAGCATCTTGAGGGCATAAATTTTGAGTTGATCAGAGATCTCTTCGCTAAGAACATCTTCTTTCCCTGATTTTCGATCAAGGATAATATATTCACTTTCGGACAATGTCACTCAAAAATCTGGTGAAGCTAATACAGAGATCTGTTCCAACCCTGGTAATTTAGAAATATCGACTTTCATGGCTTCAAAATTTGGGACACGAGGACGTTCTACATAGACATATTTCGCACTTTGGAAGTAGTCCTTTACTTTTTCATTTCGGGTACTCTCAATGAAACGATCAAGGTTCGCGAGCACTTTTTCGATAGCGGGTTGGAGTTGGTTGTCAATTTCTTGTTTGTAGAAATGCTCAGATAATCCAAATTTTCCGAAGAAATCTCTATGATCGGAGTAGTCCCTTGTTTTGGAGAGGTTGAACTCGGTTTCCATTTCAGTTTTTAATTGTTCTTTCAGCTCTGTTATTTTCTCTGCTTCTACACTTTCTTGTCCGTCTGTCACTGCCTTTTTAAGGAGATGGAGGTAATCAGAGAGGAGATAGTGAGATTTTTCTCCGATTCGCATTTCCATACTTTTCAATCCTTTGAGGACGAGTGCTTCCTGTCGCAACTCGGGATGTCACTGCTTGAGAGCGAAGGTGTAATAGTTGAGATAATATTTTCTCTCGCACCATTCCAGGACAGTAATTCTCGTATTGGATCGAGCAAGTCCTTTTGTCGGCTTTTTAGCTGGTTGGTAGGGCATAGGTATAAGAAAAGAGAATAAAGCTGAGTGATTACTGTAGTATGTATGATTTTTAGACGGAATTACAAGGAAATTTGACGAAAAGATTTCGCTTGATTTTATATTTCATTTCCTTATACCCACAGTACCATGCGATGGCACCTTGACAGAGTGGTCTATTGTACGGGTCTGCAAAACCTTGGCTCGTGGGTTCGAATCCCACAGGTGCCTAACTGTTTCTGTCTGAGCTGAGAGACACCAAATCTGTTCCGTACGAAAAATAGCCCCGAGAAATCGGGCTTTTTTATAGCTTATTATAAAACATCATTTTTTCCTTAGTATTCATGTTTACCAGAAACTTTAGACTTTATTTATCCAAGGAAAAAGCTATACTTCCTAGTATGTCACGATTCAAACAACGAAAAATTCCTATTTTCACCCTCCTTTCCCTGCTCATCGTAGGGGGAGTTTTTGGAATCAAAGTCTTCACTTCTGCATCCAAACCTCAACCCTCTCCACTTCGAGAAATACAAACTCTGAGCGAACTCTCATCAAACTTCACCACTTCAAAACTTGGAACCATCCAATTTCCAGAAATTATCATTACCTCAGAACTCAATGGAAGTATCACCACCATCCCGCTTTCTACAGGAGACCTCGTAAAAGGTGGACAACCACTACTCCATCTTTCTGACCTACTTTGACGCTACACCTCCTCCCTAGAATCCTCCAAAACACTCCTAGACACCACCCAAGAACTTTACGAAAAAACCCTTGCTAGTTTTACCACTCAGCTCCAAAAAGCTGAAGCTACCATCAATGAATTACAAGAGAAACTCAGTCAAATCGAAAAAGATCTCCAAGATATCCTCATGTTAACTACAGAAAACTCCACAGGAGAAAACGAAGCACTCAAACAAGCACTACTCCAAACCCTTGAAACAACAGAAAATTCCCTTGACCAAGCAAAACTTGACTATGAACTCCTTAAAAGCACTAAATCTACCCAACTTTCTGATCTAGAGCATACCTTACAAACCGCCAGAAAAGAATATGAAGCCGCCTACACTACCTATAATAAGCTCACTATCAGAGCACCTCAAGCAGGTACAATAAAAGAGATTTTTATCTCCGAAAATGATACCATCTGGGAAGGAAGTCCCCTCTTTTCCCTCACCCCAGAAAAATCCATTCCCACCGTGGAAATTCAAGTAAACTTTGAAGAATATCTGACCGCATTAGAAATCACAGGAGTGATACTCCCCCGACAAGAGGAGAAAGGAGTAATTTCCTCTCGTGCTCCTGTCGCCAACGCAAGTGGAATGTACATTCTCACCATCGAAATCCCCAATAATCAACCACTCCAAGAAAATCTCCAATATGGAGAAGTGGAATTTCCTCTCTCCACAACATTTTCTTATATCCCTAAAGAAGTGGTAGAACTTACGGATCAGCATACAGGAATCCTTTATATATTTTCAGAAAATGAAATACAAAAATTTCCCGTCGAACTCGGACATCAACGAAATGAATATATCGAAATAAAAACTCCTCTCAATAGTGCAACTCCAATCATCACCAATCGAAGAGAATATCTCTAATAAAACTCTCTCCAAGCACCAAAAACAACTTTCTCTTGAAAACTCCCCACAGAAGAATATGCTCATTTTTAGAGAAATCTGTTTTTATTCTTTTATCATAATATGTAATGAAAAAATCTCTCCTTATCGGATCTACCCTAAGTGCATCTCTTCTTTTCTTAACTGCTTGCGGAAATAAAGAAGAAGAACCTACGACTACACCAGAAGATACTACTGTTGTAGCAGAACAAGCCGTTTTACCTACTGAAAATGAAATTACCATGACCTGTCCAGAAGCAATCCAAGCTTACCTTGACCAAGCTAACCTCGTGGGAGAGGGAGATACTACCATCAAAACAGATGATGCAATCGTTGTAGATTATATAGGAAGACTCGCTGATGGAACCGTTTTTGATACCAGTGTAGAAAGCGTAGCAAAAGCCTGTGGAGTATACAATACAAACAGAAATTACAATGAAGGACTTGCTTTTACGGTAGGTACACAAGGAATTATCCAAGGATTTAATAGCGGTGCTCTAGGAATGAAACTCAACCAGACAAAGACGGTCACCGTTCCTGCTAAAGAAGCTTACGGAGAAAAAAATCCAGAATACGTACAAACCTATCCAACCGCAGATTTTGAAAATGTAGAAGGATTTATTGAAGGACAGAGAATCTACGCACCTGATGGAAGTAGTGCTTTAATTACAAAAAAAACTGATAAAGAAATCACTCTTGATTTCAATCATGAACTCGCTGGGAAAGATCTGATTTTTGACATTACCATCAAATCTATCAACTAATTCAACCTTATATCTTCTGAAATCTTGTTTTAATCTTCTGTAATCCTGATAATGGAACTCACCACCTACAACGGAGAATACTTCGAGAGAAACAAATTGCGATACTGCATTTTTTTCTTGGTGATTGGAGCAGTAATTGTAGGATCTATTCTTTTCAATAATCTCATTGGAGCAGTGATTGTGTTAATTCTCGTGGGGGGATATTTCTTTTTCCTCTTAAAAACAAATGAATCCCTTACCCTCAAAACGACAGAAGACGGAATCCAAATCTGAACCAAATTCCAGCCACGAAATTCCTTTACAGGATTTGTTCTCGAATATCATACCAAAAAGCAGACTATCCATAATATTGTACTGATTGATCCGAAAGGATATCATATCTTCACGATCAACGATAGTAATGAACACCTCAAAGATTTTGCCACAGAAGTCGGGAAATATCTTCCCCTTTTAGAGCAATATGAACAGGGATTTTTGGAAAAATTCAGTAGAAAAATAAAATTATAGTTTTCCATACTTATTTCTATGTCCAGTCATAAACTCGTTATCAAAGATGCCGTTCGACAACTTTTTGGAAGATTCATCTCTGCACTCTTTGGATTTGTCATCACAAAAATTATCTCTTCTTACCTCGGTCCCCTCAGATACGGAGATTACGGGACCATTTTCAGATACTTTGCTCGACGAACAGCATTAGTGGACTTCTGAATCTATACGCTCGCTGTAAAACAGCTTGGAGCGATGAAGGAAGAAGAAAATCCTGAACTTGCACCCACCTATCATAAATTTCTCTGAACAAGGACCTTTATGATTGTTAGCATTTACACTCTAGCGATCATTACTGCTTACGTCATCCCCGCCTATACTGACAACCAATTTATCGTGCGGGGACTCCCGTTTGCTATGATGTACTCTGCCAGCAATATGTTTGTCGGAATCCAGCAACTCCCTCTCCAGCTTTTTCGAAAAATGAATAGATTAAGCTGGTCTCTCATCATCGCAAGATTCTCTCAATTAGCAGTGCTGATCCCCACCGTATACCTCCTTTTTAAAAACGTTGATTTTGAAACGAATGAACCTGCTTCACGAACAATGGTCGTCGCTTTTTGTATGGTGATTTTTTCTGTAGTTGCTAGCTCCATTGGTCAAAATATCGAAATCCACCACAGGAGCAAATCTCTCCTCCCGTTTAAAATCGACATCGACTTCAGCTTTATAAAAAATATTTTTAAAAAGAATCGACAATACGGATTTTCCTATTTTTTTTCAAGTTTTCACACCCTCATCGTACTGATGTTTCTTGGACGATTTTTTCCCACAGCTCTCGGATTTAAATACGTAGGTTATCGGGCTCTCGCACTCTCCCTCATCGAAATTCTCCTGATTATTCCTTCCTCCCTCGGGAATTCTCTCCTCCATAAAATTTCCAATTATACTATGGAACATAAGAAAAAATGTTTTGGAAATCTGTTTACCATCGTCTGACGAATCGGAATCCTCATAGGAATAAATTTCTGCATTTTCGATAATCAAATCATTAGTATAGTCTCAAGTGCAGAATTTCTCGGCTCACGAGCAAGTCTAGAGCAACGATGAGCAAATCAGATTTTACCCTTCTTGGGAATTGTGCTCGTCCTCAGCTTTATAAAACAGTGTTATAATTACCTTTTTATAGCCACAGACAACCAAAATATCCTCTTTAAGAATAATGTCATCGGAGTAATTCTCGGAGTGATTATCGGACTCATTGTCATCCCAAAACGAAACTTATTAGGAGGAGTGATCACACAAATTTTCATTGAATTCGTCTATACCTTTGGAGCAATACGAATCGCTCATCGTGCTAAACTCACTCCCATAGTACAAAAAAAACACTTTTGGTATTTAACCTTAGTGCTTATACTTGCGTGTGCAACAGGATTTGGCATCCATCAATATTTTGGAAATACAGAAATATCTTTACTCACCTTCTTTGCTACTGCCCTAATTTTTAATGGAATAATTTTCCTTATTTCCTTCAAATCTATTAAAGAGGTCGCAAAAGGCTTAACCGTAGATTAAGCTAGAATAAGTTGGTAATAACTCTAACTAAAGCATAGGAAACGAAACAAATCGCGATTCCAATACCCGATCCTGTTATCCCTTTCATCGCTTTTTTCATGTCTTCTTTATCTCCTCTTGCAATGACCAATTTGATTCCATTAAACACTAAAAAGATAAAACAAAGAAAACCGATAATAAACCAAAGATAGTCATTAACAAACGAAATAGTATTCAGTACGGTATCAGGATTTCCTTCAACTGATACGTTATCAATATTTACATCATAATTATTTCCTTTCGGTAAAATCACCGTAATTCCATCAGCACAAACAACTGCAGAAAGAAGAGTTGAAACCAGAATTGAAAGAGAAGAAAAGGTAAAAAGTTTTTTTATCATGATAGTACAAATACTAAACTAAAGAATCAAAAGCTGAATATTCCTGATACGATCAGATTTTTTCCAAAGTACTTTCCCCCACCGAACGCATCAGATTGATAATCACCACACTAAAGAGTGCCACTAAAATCCCCAATGCAATATAAAGCAAATTCCAGATGAGTTTTTTTGGATCTTCTCCGTTTCCCGTTTTACTAATATAAGCAATTCCATTGAGAATGATCATCGTCACAGACAAAACAATAGTCAACATCAAAAAGGTCTTCGTGACTTTTACCAATAAACTATCTTCTTTAGTAAAAACTCTCCCACCACCAATATTCACCTTTATAGTCCCCTTATTTAACACTTCATTTCCCACAGCTTTTTTGGTATTTCCTAAATCAAGAACTGTAGAATGATTATTAGCAATACAAAAAGCCTGTTGCATCAAATCTCCCTGATTACAATAATCATTTGCCGCAAAGCTGATCCCCAAAAATCCTAAGAATACCATTCCTAGTCCAAGAGTAATTTTTTTGGGAGAAATACCTATCATGAATAAAGGATAACTAAATAAAAAAATCTTAAATCTGATCCAATAAAGATTCAGCTTCTACCGTTTCCTGCTCTCTGCTCACTTGTTCAGTAGCTCTAATTTGAGCCTGCTGTTGTTGATATACAGGAGAAGAAAAGGCTTTTTCATACTTCTTTTTGATTTCTTCTTGTTTTTCCTGATATTTTGCCTCAATTTCCGCAAGTTTTTCTTTTTCTCTCGTCAAAATATCACGAAGTTTAGAAATCTGATCAGCATTCATCAGAGGATACAAATCAAACCAACTCTGCTTTTCTTTTTCTTCACTGATAGATTTAGATTCCAATACTAACACTACCAAATCCGTATGTCCTTTGATAAATTCCTCAGGAATACTAAAAGTGCTCGCGAGTTCTACGAGATGAGTTGGTAAATATTGAGCTAAAAGTTCTTTGTTCATAAGAGAGATAATAAAGTATAAAAGGGATTCACCTACATAATCTGTTGTAATAATTTTTCTGCATCTGCTTCTTCTTTTTTTTGATATTGGGCAGATTTTTCTTGGATTTTAGGGACTTTTTTCATGTTTTCTTTCATTTTTTTGATTTGTTGAGGAGAATAGTGTTTTACCTTTTGACTCCCTCAATGATACTGTTCAGTCATTACACATATTTTTAAGAAATAAATCTTCAATAATCTTCTGCAATCTTATTTTAATCTTCTGCAATCCTATCTTAACCTTCTGAAATCCTACTATAACACTCTTGTATTCATCAGCATATCTGCTTCACTCTGATCAATTACTTGTCTATCAAGTAATTTCTTTGCATACTGTCTCATCGTAATCATTCCATTTTGACTGGAAGTCTCAATGATATTTTGGATCTGTTCTATTTCTCTTTTTTTAAGATTATTGCGAACAGCATTATTATTGAGGAGAAGTTCGAAAATAGCTATTCTACCCATTCCATCTTTTCTCTTCACCAAACTTTGAGAAAGTACTCCAGCCAAAGCATCAGATAATCTATCTACTACTCCATTCTGCATATCAGCAGGGAAAAAGGAAAGAAATCTATTGATAGTCGCTGTAGCAGAATTAGTATGCAAAGTAGAGAATACTAAATGCCCTGTCTCTGCTAAATCAAGAACCGCATTTGCCGTCTCAGTATTTCTGATCTCTCCCACAAAAATAATATTAGGATCCTCTCTCAAAGCAGATTTGATTGCATTATCAAAGGATCGTGTATCATGTCCAATCTCTCTCTGAGAAATCAAAGCTTTTTTAGCTTGGAATACATATTCAATAGGATCTTCTATCGTAATAATATTATAAGGCTGAGTTTTATTAATCTCTTCGAGCATTGCCACAATAGAGGTAGACTTTCCAGATCCCGTAGGTCCCGTCACCAAGAAAAGTCCTTTTTGTGAAGCAAGAATACTCTTTTTTATCGCATCTGCAGTATTTTGAAACATAATTTCGTCTAACACTTTTGGCTGGCTATTGATTTTTCTCATAACCACACCAATTCTTCCTGTAGTGAAAAAGGAGTTAACTCTATACGCCGTACCATCTTTGGAGACATAAGCAAAGTCAGCTTCTTTATCAGCCAAAAATTTATCAAATCTCTGGGGATTGTTTTTAAAAAGCTGTCTGAGGATGATTTCCATATTTTCATCTCAGATTTTTCCCATTTCTTCTTTTCTCACAATCTCTCCATTAAGTCTATACGCTACCAGCTCTCCAGCTGAAAGATGCAGATCAGAGATATTCTGATTCCCTGCGATAAGCTTTAAAACAGACTCAATTTCCAGTCAGATTCCTTGCATTTTTGTTTGATGTAGAAGATAAAAGTCTTAGAACTACACTTAATTATACAAAAATGAGGAGAATTTGTCAATTTTTCGAGGACTTTTTTACATCATGCTTCTTTTATAAAAAAAATCCCATCAACACATAGGTAATAGGATTCTTCAAATAAGTCTTTAATAGTAGTCAACTTCTTTCCATAACACGATGAAGTATTGTGAAGAGATGTCCTGCTATTAACGCAAACAAATGGAGAATGAAATAATTTCCAGAGGGGTTAAAGAACACCTCTGTTAATATATATACCAAAAGTCAACACAAAACGGAAAAAACTTCTCTAAAATTTTGCAAAAAAAAGAAATTCTGAATATCCTTATAAAAGCGATTTTACTTTATGATCACGAATGACCTCTCTAATATCTCTTATTACTCTACTCTTTATGCATGCCTATACCTCAACCTCTACGCAAGATTTTCCTGAATACACAGAAACTATACTAGCTGGAGAAGTCCTCAATACTTCTAAAACTTATCAAGGGCTCCCACTTTTCAGTACAAACGATCTCCAAAGACCTCACCGAAGTAGGAATGTTGGGAGAGACACCAATAATCCTGGAAATCTTTTAAATGGACAAGGAAGCTGAGCTATTGGAGTCTATAAATCCCCTAATGGAAATTACTACTCTGTCTTTGCAACCCTGCAGGATGGATATCAAGCAATGATCCAAGAAATTGAACACAGAAAAACCACTACCAAAAAATCCAGACAATCCCTTTCAGCCTTTTTGGGAGGATGGGTTTTAGGAAAAAACGGAAAATTAGATCCAGAATCTTATTACTATCATATTGCAATGAGTGTAGCTGGAGGAGATCGTTCCATTCAGGAGATTCCCACAGAAACCTTAGCTAAAATTATTATGATGGGGGAAGCAACCCGAGAAGCATATCAACAAGGAGGAGTAAATTTACAACATCTCCTGACTCAAAGTTAACATCCAGCTTTTTCACAAGAGACTATTATTTCGATAATTCCTCATACCACTTTGTCTTTTCCTGCTGATAATACGCTACCAGTGAAATAGGCAAATGTTCCGCTACACTGGAAACGAGATACTCCGAAGCAGATTGATGATACTGTGTAGAAAGTACTGAAGCTACATCAGTCAACGGAAGGGTTGCTCATTTTCGAGTAAAGGTATATCAGCCAGCCTTTATCTCTTTTTTGGTAGCAGTATAGAGAGCAAATAACTCTCTTAAATCTGATTCATAATAGAGTAAGGAATAATTATTTTTGAGATACTTTTCCAACTCTGCAATATAATTATTCTGAAACGAAAGTAATTTGGTATTTTTTTCTGTAGTAGAATTAGGAATCTTTTTACAACCGAAAAGCACCTTATTATAAGAGATACAAAGCTGATCCAATTTTTTCACCAAGGTAATCTTTTTTACCAGGGCAAGCTCTTCATCAGGGATTTCTGAAACGGCTACATTAGTGGAAGAGAAACGCACCCCCTCTCCTGCTTTTCCATAACAAAAGCTATCAATCGGATTAGTTCCTTTCATCAGTGTCACACACGAAGCAGTATTCGGGAAACTGAAACTTCCTTTAATCGTGATTTCTTGATTTGGCAGAAGGATTCCATTCAGCTTTTTTTTCGTTTTATTATTGATCAGCAAATAAAAATCTGGTGACAAATTCAGTTCCTCCAATGAATCGCTGTCCTCACTCCGCAACAACGTAATCTCCTCCTTCTCACTATCTTTCCCTGAAGGATTAGGAAGCAGAGAACGGATAGAAATAGCAGGAAGTTCAGAAGAAATAATCTCTCACGAAAGTAGGAGTTCTTCGTCCATTCATGGATTATAACATTTAGTATCAAACGTGTATTCTTTATATTTTAACGAAACACAGGTAGCTTTAGTATTGGGAAGTGCAAAATCGCCCTTGAAAGTAAAAGTATCAGCCAGAGGAAGAAATCAGAAGGATTCTAGAGATTTATTTTTGGTAGTTCAAGTTGCGTATTCTCCCCATGGAAAGATCGTCAATTTGAAATTATCGGAAAAGTCTATTCACGATATACTTTGAATTATCTCGCCATTTTGGTTCGCGATAGCAGAAAGGTCCAAGGATAAGATAACGGTTTCATTATCCTTATCAGAACCCTCTGGATCATACTCCAAAGAAGTAATTTTCAGAGGAAGTTTATCGTAATCAAATCCTCGTGCCTCAGGAACCTCTTCAATACTAACTCAACAAGTGGAAGCAGACCACAATCAAACATTTTTCGCTTTTGCCGATTTTTCAGCTGATTGGAAAGCAGATTGAAATTGATAAGCAGATTTATAGGTATATTCTTTAGCATATCCATCAGTAAGCATTTTTTCATTAACGAGCACCTCACCAAGATACACATAAGCCAAAAGTCTGCCATAACTGTCCACTTGTTGTTGAGTAGGATCATATTCGAGACGAATAGACTTGTTTTTGATGAGGTTGGTCAGATAAGTCTTTGCTTCTGTACCGAAACATTCCGTATGACGATAACGAGTCGTTGTGCTTTCAGGAGCATCTACTCCTAGCAAACGGACTGATTGCAACGTCCCATCCTCTTTACGAAAACGAAAGGTATCTCCATCTAGTACAGAATACACTTTCACTTCCCCCGACTGTGCAACAATTTTGGGAGTATTGGGATTGTAAAAATACGTATCGAAAATAGTGGTATCATAAAAAAGAGAAACCATCACTTCTTCCCCACTTTTGGTAGAATTTGGAAATCCAAAAGTCCCTTTAAAGGTCTTAATTTCTCCTGGGTTAAGAATCCCTGTCAGCTTTTTATTAGTAGTATTGATTTTGAGTTTGAGAAAAGAAAGATCAAGAATCTGACTAGAAAGATTTTGAAGGGTGATCGTCTCATTATCCGTATCAGCACCATCAGGATCATAGAGAATATCAAGAATTTTTACTTGGTAATCAGCAGGAATAAAAGTCGGAGTTTCAGCTTTTTTTTCACTTTCCTTTACAGCAGTTTCAGCGGTATAACATATCGTATCTAATAAGATATCTCCTGAATAAAGCGAAACACAAGCACCTGCATCCAAAAATCCAAAGTTTTTTGTAAAGGTATCGACAGAATTTGCAGAAAGAGTTCCATCGATATATTTTTTGGTAGTAGCGGTAGAAGTTTTAAGATAAAGAGTGTGTTTGGTGAAATCTATATCATAAGGAAGAAAAGATTGAAGAGTGATAGATTCAGGGGATTTTGGTTCTATAGCGAGAATTTTTAGAGTTTTACCTGTAAGAAGAGGTTCTGGTTGATCGACAGAAGGGTCATCATCTGTCACCTTACTCTCTTCGATAGGAGTAATAACTCCTGTTCCATTTGTGATAGGTAATTCTTTGGAAGAAGCAGAGGAAACACACCCTCATCCTCCTCACGAATATTTTGGGACTTCAATGATTTTAATATTAAAGTCAGCTGTAGGAGAAAAATATTCCAAAACTTCTTCCCCAAATCCTGGCGAAAAGTCGTCAAGGTAAGTCAAAGGATCCCCGCATGCTCGCACCCTATCACTACCATATTTTCCATAGTTATCATAGGTTGATTTTCCTACTTGTCATGTTAATACGTCTACAATGTCCAAAAGTTGTCTATTTTGTCCAGTCAATCAATATACTTCTAGTCCTCAATACATGTCTTTCAATACAAAGCCAGAATGATAAACGACCGTTAGCAGTCAGGCATTTGCCAATCTGTCGTCAGAATTTGTCACAATCAGTCTTGTATTTTTCTGTAATTGTGATCTTTCATAGACATTCTCAATATCATTACCATGATCCAGATTAATTTCCAATGACTTTTCCAGTAATGAACCAGAGAGAAGTAATGCATCATAAGTATTCTCCATATCTTCATGGAGAAAAAATTCTATATAAGGTTGATATAGTCCACTACTGCTTCATCGAAACACCTCAGAAATAGTTAGGAGATCTTTTAGTGCTTCATCACACTTTTCATTAGGTAAATGGTCTGGAATCTTAGGAGGTCTCTTCCCATCTGCATAAGCAAAATCTAAGGGATTATCGCTTTCTTCATAGTCATATGGAATTCCAGGATTCCCTAAACGGGATCATTTCAGATTTACTGTATCATTGGTAGAGGCTCTACTCACTATGGTTCCTGATAATCAGAAAATTTTATGTAGTGATTCTCTGTATCCTTGTAGATATTCTACCCAATATTGATGAACAAAAAAATTATCTACCACTTGTTCATCTATTATTAGATCTATTAAAATTTCTGATGTATCAGGGATATCAAAATCAGGGAATTTATGAGTACTATTTATCGTAGCGTCTGTAAAAGAATCTTCAAATACAGCTTGTTTATCTGCTAGAACGAGAAATCCTCCTGTTGGGATAAAAACCGAATAGGAATAAGAGGTCATATCTCCTGAAAAAATTTGCCCTGATAATGTGATAGTTCCACTGAAAGCTCATGAGCCAAAGTTAAAAATTTCAATCCACTCTTCATCTGGATAATATTCATGATCCGTTTCATCACATCCCCAATCTTGAATATCTCGTGCTGTACAGACAAATGCTGAATCATAAAATACCTCCGAAATCACCAGTTGAGCTTTACTATTATCATAAGAAGGGTTTTCTTGTTCTGTAGGAGCATCTGGAATAATAGGGAAATCTCAAGGAAGTTGATTACCAAAAACTTTTCAGGGGTTGATACTAAATCCTGTAAGATTATGAGAAAGATGATCAGAAGTGGTTGCTTGTATTGTTCCGCTTGCAGTATTAAAATATCTTTCAAAGGATTTATTTTTGTTTTTATTAGCAGATGTTGTCATATCACTCAAGCTTACCTCAAATTTATCTAAGAATTTTTCTTCATAAAAAATCTGGATAACTGCTTCTTTGGTATCTGTTATAGTGAAATCTTTAGAGGCATTAATTATGATAATATCTTCAGTATGTATTCCTGTAATAGTCATATTTACTATGAGTAAGGAAGTGTGTGCTGCTAACTCCACCATTCCTGTAGAGGTATTGGAATTCCCTGCATTCGTTTTTATAGTCAAAATTCCTGAAAATGCTTCTTCTCCAAAATTAGTGATTTCGATTCGTTCATTTGCACTCCATGGATAAACCTCAGTAATTTTCAATGTAAGAGAACCTGAATTTAAAGTTGCCATCGGTAGCAAATCTTCCTCTTTAAGTGAATCTTCCATATATATATCAAGAATTTCAGCTTTTTCTACAATATTTTCCTCAGGAGAAATTTCTTCTTCTAAAATATCTTTCTCTTCCATAATCTCAACACTTTCAGAGAAATCATTCTCCTCTGCGAAAATAAAAAAGTCCCCCAAAGTCTGAAAAATCAGAACAGCAACGAGGAAAAGAGAAAAAACCTTTTTAAACATGGTTGCAAAAAGAGAAAATAAAGTAGTTTAGACAATGTCCCTTATTGTCCATATATGACAATATGTACTCCTTTTGCAAGAGAAAATGCAAAAAGTATAAGATAACCCCAACATCATCTGAAAAACAAATTTCTTGCATTTCTCTTTCATATGACTAAGCTCATAATCAGAATTTTATTCCCTATTCTGGATAAGCCCATGGAAACCGTCACAAATGACCCTAATATTCGAAGTCAATTTATCGACTTTATCCAAACCTACAATATCTTTGGGGTAGCAGTAGGTCTCCTCATTGCGAAAAAAGTTGCAGATTTTACGAAATCTATCGTAGAAGATTTTGTCACTCCACTGATTTTCAATCCTCTTTTCAAAAAGCTGAAGATCGAAAAACTCTCTGATCTCTCCTACAAAGGGATTCTTTATGGAAAAGTACTCTCTTCTTTCATTGATTTTCTCATCACCGCCTTTCTCATTTTCCTCTTAGTAAAATACGTGAGTATCCAAATTAAATAATCAACCCCTTCATTAAAAATTTATTTTCCCCTTATCACATGAATTTCATTAGTATCTCCTTCTATTGCTACTTAGTGAGTTTTATCCTTGTAATAATTTTCTTTTTCATTGATCGAAGAAAAAAAAGAAAGCTGAAAGAGATGGAGGATATTTCTATTCTTATTCCTTGCTACAATGACGGAGAAAGTATCGCATTGACGATCAAAAGTGTGTATGAATCCTACCCCTCAGAGCATTTTCAGTTGATCGTAATAAACGACAAATCCACCGACAACTCTCTGGAACAATTAAAGATGCTCCAAAAACAATATGGATTTACCCTCATAGATAATGAAAAAAATCTCTGAAAATCTGAAACTCTTAATACGGCCTCTGATTTAGCTTTACATCATAAGTTATTAATTCTCGATGCTGATGTAATTATCCAGAAAAAGCATATTCATGACATGCTCGCCAGAATGCAAGGAAATGAAAAAATAGCTGCTGTTTCTTGCCCCTACATCCCCTACAACAACGGTTTTTTACCCATTATGCAAAATATAGAATACGTAATGCTGGATCTCATCCAAGGATCCTATAATACCTTTGGAGCGATTGCTCTACGATGAGGGTGTTTCATGGTAAAAAAATCGGCTTTTTTTCAAGTAAAGAAGTTTTCTTCATGGATGATGACCGAAGATTTAGACCTCGCATTTAAGCTAAATAAAGCTGGCTACAAAGTCCAGCAATCCTTCCATAGAGTCTCGACTTTTGTCCCTGCAACCTTCAAAACGCGATATAAACAGAAAATCAGACGAAATTCTGGAGGAACCCACTGTTGGATCAAATACCCAGAAATACGAATAAAAAATCCACTTCACGTAATTATGATTTTTTCCTTCAATTTATTGATGGTAAGTCTCGTTTTCCAAATGATTCAGAATTATGATCTTTTTGTCACCATTTTCAACCAACCTAACATCTTAAAAGCATTTCTCATTGTCTTCAATGCAAAATGGTGGCTCAATCTCATCTTCGTAAAATCCTCATTTTCCCTCCTCTCTCTACCGTATGTTATCCCTCTTTTGAATAAACGAAAACATGCTCGGAAATTTTTTCTGATTATCCCGTATTCTATCATCTATGTCCCTATGTATACTTTTATAGGAATTATCGGACTCTTTGTAGGAGTAAAAAATTATCGAAAATTAGAAAAAATCTGAAAAAGCGGAAAAGGAATCGCTTGGAAATAAAATTAATTGAAAACTAAACTATTTTCTCCCTCTTTCTTCATAAAAATTTTTTGCAGCAGCTTCTTGAGCTTTTTTCTTGTTAGTTCAAAAACCTTCAGCTTTCTTTTTTCCACTAACCAAAAGCTCAGATTTATAGGTAATCATATTCTTTTTTTCATCAGTCTTTACCTCAGTATCCAAATATTCTGGAGTAAGTTTAGTTTCATGCTGGACAATTTCTTGCACCATAGTTTTATAGGATTTCACAGGACGCTTAGAAATAGTGGTAATCTTAGGATATAAATGCCTATTCACAAAATCTTCTACGACACTTTCTCCCATATCCAAATAAAGATATCCTAACAAAGCCTCAAATGCATCACCAAGAATAGTATCTTTTTCACGCCCTTTGGAATGTTCCTCACCACGAGAAATAAAAATCTGTTTATCCAAACCAATATCTCTGCTCACCTCAGCCAGAGTTTCTTCACGTACTAACGCAATTTTATACAAAGTCATAATACTCTCATCCATCTCTGGATTACGCACAAAAAGAAGTTTTGCAATAACTGCCCCTAAAATTCCATCTCCTACAAATTCCAAACGTTCATTGTGAGAGGTGATTTCTTTAAAATCTGCAGCATAAGACTTATGGATAAAAGCTATCAGAAAAAGTTCAGTATTTTGAATATTTTCAGGAGAAACTCCCAATCAACTAAGATACTCCTTTAACATAGTAAGTTGAGTAGACACTTCACTAGGGATCAAAAGAGGCATTATGATAATAATAAAGGAAAATAAAGGAACAGATAAGAATACCTTATGGATTTTTAGTAAAAAATCAAAGAGTTATTAAAAATGAGGTTGTTTTTCTCTCTCATTTCACTAGTCTTTTGAAACAATATTTATCCTTTTCTTAGCAAATGAATAAATTTACCTTTCGTTTTTCTCTCCTTTTGGGAATAGGGATTTTTACACTCTTTCTTTCAGCTTGTACTACTCCATATCTCACTCAACCTGAAATACAAGAGCTCTATCAAAATCAACTACAATCCATAGAAACCTCCTTTCAAGACTACTTTTCTCCTCTTCCAGAAAATTATCAAGCTACTACAAACCTTCAGCTTTCTTTTCCTAAAGAGTCTTTAGATGGACAAGTAAAATATCAATCCACAAAAGATACTTCCCTAGAAAAAGAAGAAAAAAGCAGTATCTCTTTCCAAGCAGACTTTAAAAATTTTGAAAAAAATATTCCCTTACAAGTATCAGGAAGTCTGCTTACTCTCTACAAAGAGAAAGAGATGTATCTTAATATTCAGGATTTTTCATTTTTCATGGGACAGGGAAATGCTGAAGCAAAATTTATTACCCTCCTCGCCCAACAGTTAGCTCATAAACGAATCGCTTTAGATCAAAAAGATATCATAGGAATCAGTGTAGTAGAAACCCCAAGTTATAGCGAAATTATCAAAAACCTACTCACCCTTTATACCCCCTTACCTACTACTAAATTTACTCCAGATTCACAAACCAAAAATTTATTTTTAGGGACAATTTCTAGCCTTTCTCCAGAATATATCGCTACTCTTGAAAAAAATCTTCAATTAGTTTCTGATCTCATAGGATTAACAATATCACCAAAAAATATTACCCTTAATCCAACTAAAGAAAGTACTATAACCTACCGACTTCCAAAAAAAAATACTATAGAATATCATACTCAACTGTATTTAGCTACCGACACTCAAACTTTCACTCTATGAATCTGATATGTTAGAGGATCCTTACTGCTAACACTTGGAGACCTTCAAGAAAAATCTGAAGAAAGTGTAAGATCTGATCAATCTTTTTCTCTCCTCCTTACTCCAAAAAATACCTCTCATTACGATATTAAAGTAATAAAAACACAAGATACTCAAACAATTCGGGACCTTGATGGAACTATCAAAATACAATCTGAAACTCCTTCAAAGCTTCACTTTATTATTGAAGGTAATTTCTTCCTAACTCCTCTTCAACTGGATAATCAAGAGAGTATTTCCTTCTCTTTTAAAGGATCTGAAACATTACAACCTTCTACTACTACAGATTTTTCTCTCTCTGGAGAAATTATTCAGCTTTCTAGCTTATTAGAATAACCACGTATTTATTATATATACTTTAAAACCTATGACTGCTAAAAAATCTTTTTCTTCTGTAAGTTTATGATCTCATAAAAATCCTAAAACTCCCCTTAAAAATTTTTTAAAAACAGGTATTATTATCATAGGGGTTTGTATTATTTTACTTTTTTCTTTTGCTTTAGTTGCAAGTTTTAAAGGTATTTGGAATGATATAAAAGATTTCACAATAACCATGGTAAGTAAAGAAATCTGAGAGGAAATGAAAAAGGACCAATACGGAAACGTAAATGTTTTACTACTAGGATATGGAGGAGAAGGACATGATGGGGGATTTCTCACAGATTCTATGATTGTAGCTTCACGAAATCCAGAAATTGGAAATATTTCCATGTTTTCTATTCCACGTGATTTACGAGTAAAATACCCTAATGGAGGATATGGGAGAATTAATGGATTATATTATACCTATCTTAAAAGAAATGATGATGACCTTACACTTTCCTCTTCTGGAGTGAGAGCAGACATAGGACAAATGCTTGGATTGGATATACCTTATTATGCAACCGTAGACTTTACAGCATTTAAGGAAGTAGTAGATTCTATTGGAGGGATTGATATTATTGTCCCAGAAACCCTCCATGATACTACCTATCCTAATGGAAATAGACGACCAAATGATGGATATATTACCTTTCATATCGATGCAGGACCACAACATTTAGATGGAGAAACAGCTTTAAAATATGCTCGTTCTAGACATTCAACTTCAGATTTTTCTCGTTCTTTACGCCAACAATTGATTATTATGGGAATAAAAGACAAAATTCTGTCTTCTGGACTCAATCTTTCTACTGCTCCACAACTCTATGCACAATATAAAAACTACGTGAATACAAATATTTCTTTACAAGAAATGCTTCGATCAGTACAATTTATCAAACAACTTGGACAGTTTAATTCTTATGGGTTTACTACAAATTGTTCCTTTCAAAATTTTCTCAAAATGCCACCAGCTTGTTTTCTTTATACCCCTAATAGAGATTTATTCTGATGAGCTTCAGTAATTTTACCCATGAATGCTACAGCTGAAAAAGTTCAACAGTACAAACAAATGCAGGATTTTACTCAATTTCTCATCAGTAATGTACAATTTGTAAAAGAAAAAGCTTCAATAGAAATTCTGAATGGTATCGATAAAGCAGTTGCTCGTTCTAAAGGAATGTCTGCGACTCCTTTCGCTGGCCAAATTGCAGTAAAGCTTAAACGTTATGGATTTAATATCACTAACACACAAAATTCAGAAACTCCAAGCTCAGGAAGTTATCTCCTCATCCATGGTTTAGAACCACTTGATGCAACCATATCAGCAATACAAACTTTTCTCCCTTTCACAGATATTCGTTATGATACAGGAAGTATATTAACAGGATTAGATGAAAATGGAAAAGAATATAGTTATTTTGAGGGAACAGACATCACAATAATGTTAGGAGCAGATTATTTACTCGGTTCAGAAAGTTTATCAGGATTAGTACAGAAAAAGTTTTCTTACGATTTATAAAACTTTCTGGTTATAAATAATAAAAGTAAGAGTATATATAATAATTCATAGTAATAATAATGTGAAATTGTCTAAAACATGTCTAAATCTCTGTATAATACTCTTCAACTGATAATTACAAGAAAAATTACGTATGAAAATTTTGTAAAAATGTTAATAAATCCAACTTTTTATTTCTTTTGTGATAGAATATATTGTGGAAAACTCTTCCCAATTGTTAAAAACTTTTTATAAGAGGAAATGCTAATTGTGAATTTTGTTTAATTTGGCTTCGAAGAGATTTTCCTGAAGAAGTATCTGGAGAAAGAGTATATTTCTCTGGAGTAAGTAAAATTGAATCAGTGGTAGAAAGATTAAAATAATATTCAAAAAGCTGAGCATTTTCTCTATTTTGGGAGAAGAAACCAGGAAAAATATCAGAGAGAAAGGTAAGGATTTTTCTATTAACCATCTGCATAGTAGCACTTGCTATAAAAGGCGATCCCATTTGTTGAGTTAAATAATACCTTAAATTCTGCCAATAAAATGTAGTTATTTGTAGATATACTTCTGAAGAAAGAGTAAGAGGGGGATATAAGGAAGTATTTTCTCCCATCCAACTCTCATCATCAATATTACCTGTTCGTAAAGCATATTTCCATCCAAAGGTTCAAATTTCAGGAAAAAGCTCTTCTGTAAATTTTACAGAACTCTGAGGAAAGAGTTGAAATACATCTCCATCAGTAAAAATAATAAACACTTCTGCTTCATTTTGTGGAGTAGCAGAAATATAACTCAACTGATATTTCCCTATTAGGGGAAAATATTGTGTTCCTGTCTGAAAAAATAGATCTTGTTCTTTTTGATTGTCTAAATTTGTCAATTTTATATATGCTTTACGTTGTGGCTGAGTAAAAGGAGAAATAATAATCAATTGATTCTCCTGTTGAGCAATAAATCCTCCCGTATCTGGTCTTTCAGGGTAAAGATAAAAAAATCCAGAAATCAGAATTAAAAAACAAAGAATACTTCAAATCGTATAAAAAGGCCATTTATATTTCATATAAAGCTGAGAAATATACCACATCAATAAAATAATCACTCCTAAGAGTAAAAATAAAGCTGGCTCAATATGTAGCAAGGGACGAAAAAACAGATGAAGAGATAAATAAACATTTCCTAATAAGAGAAATCTTCTGAGATAAAGATATTTTTTCTCTTCATATCCATAAAAATAATTATAAGTAAAATAAGAAATACTTACCAAAATAAGATATCGCCAATAAGTTTGTACAAATCAAAAGAATCCTATTTCTGGGAAAATAAACGTCAATAAAAGCCCTAAAAAAATCCATCAGGTAAAATAAAAAAGTAAATAACGGGTTTTCATCAAAAGAAAAAGTAATAAAACAGAATGAATATAGAGTTTTCTTTCCAATTATCAATGTTTCTATATCTATAGTATACGATCATTACCTTATATTATATATTCCACCCTGCTTCCAATTTTGATTTTCTTCTCCTCACAACTCACGACCTGCTCTAACAGAATATCATCAACCTCATCAATCTCTGGACAATGCAACCATGGACGAACTGTTAAAATCGTTTGTGATAAGATTTCAACGCCAATCACATATCCCCATTCCTTTTTTCCCTTTCTCGCTTGCTGATGGTTTAAAAAAAGCTGGTTAATCAACGAACGAATTTCACGAAATCTTGAATGAAGTACCTTCTCAGAAATTTTATCAGAAAGCTGAAAAGAGCTAGCTAACGGTTCATCATGATATTCAAAAAGTGCAATATTATCGAAATAATCCTTGGCGATGAAGTCATGAAGCTTTTGTACATCTTCCTCAGTTTCTCACGGGAAACCAATGATAAAATTGGTACGAATAAAGTGGATGGGAAACTCAGATTTTATAAAGTTGAGAAAGGTATAAATAGCCTGTTCA
This sequence comes from Candidatus Peribacteria bacterium, assembly GCA_031261265.1. The sequence continues at coordinate 7,382 of JAISKI010000024.1, read as the reverse complement.
TCATAAAACCTGCCCATCCTTTGTAAAACAGAAGAAGAAATATGCTGAAGTGGGATATCAAAATACGGAATAAATTTTTTAAAAGAGGTCAGCTTTTTAAGCTGGTGAAGAGTGAGTAAGTCGGGATACAGATACAGTACACGATAATGAAAATTTCCCTCTACCTGTTCGATTTGTTCAAGGAGTTCAAAAAGCTGAGGTTTACCATAAAGGTCGGTTCCGTACCTAGTGCTATCCTGAGCAATCAAAATAATCTCCTCTGCTCCCTGCTGAATAAGATTGCGAATCTCTTGCAGAATAGTAGGAATCGGAAGAGAAATCTGTTTACCTCTAATTTTAGGAATAATGCAAAATGAACAGGCATTATTACACCCTTCAGCGATTTTTAGGTATTCAAATTTATTGTCGATATTAGTCAAAGCCCTCGGAGTAGAAGTCATAAAAAGTTGTCCAATTTCATTTCGTGGATAAATAGAAATTTGAGGTTTAATTGCTGTTCGTTCCTCATCTTTCGAATTGGTGAGATCTTCTCGATATTTCACAGCACATCCAGTAATACAAACTTTTTTTCCTTTTTTCAAAAGTTTCTTCACGGTTGCTAAAGCCTCTTCTCTTCCTGAGGAAATGAATCCGCAAGTATTGAGAAAAACAAGTTCCACTTCTGGATCGTAAGGGTCGGTGGAGTAGGTGACTTGATTTTCAACGAGGAGTTTTCCCAGTAAAAACTGACTATCTACAAGGTTTTTAGTACATCAAAGGTTGATGAGAGAGATGAGGTGATATTTTTGCATAGAAAATACAGAGAATGAAAAAATAAAGTATAAGGAAATAGGAGAAAATTTGCAACCAAAATTTTTTTCCCATTGCAAAGGCTTTCGGAAACCCTATACTTACCATTATCTAAATTAGACTTCCTTTAAACATTTCCCTTTTTCATTTTATGCAACGAGATCAAATTCAACTCTCTATCAATAATCTTGAGAAAACCTACATAGCTACTCGTCCTATTTTTGAACACCTCAATTTCACATTTCCTTCTAGGCATATTCTCGGAATCGTTGGTCCAAATGGGGTTGGAAAAACCACCCTTGCAAAAATTCTTGCAAAAAAAATCAGACCAACTGCTGGTTCCATCCTTACCAACGTAAATATTGGTTATCTCCCCCAAGAAATCAGTTTTTGAAATACGGTGACAATCAAAAGTTATCTTAAAAATTTCGTCCAACCTCGAGAAGATTACAAAGTCCTTGAAGCAATTCGACAAGTCGGATTATACGACATTTCTCTTCAGAGAACCCTTTCCACCCTTAGTGGAGGACAGCAGAGAAAAGTCCTCTTCGCTTCGATGATTTTACAAGACAAAGACCTACTCATTCTCGATGAGCCTACCAATCATATCGATATTGAGACTAGGGAGCGATTCGTCCAATATATTCAGAATTTTTCAGGGATGATTCTCATGATCTCCCATGATAGAGCTTTACTCAATGAAGTCTGCGATGGAATTTTAGATTTTGAATTTGGAAAAATCCATTATTTCGAGGGAGATTATGAAAGCTATAAAGAACAAAAAGCTGACTATCAACAAAAACTCAAAGAAGACGCAGAGAGATATGAAAGGAGAAAAAAGAAAATGGAAGACTGGCTTCGCTTAATTCAGCAAAGAGCTTCTTACTACGCAAATCCCACCTTCGGAAAACTCCTCAAGGCCAAAAGATCACAATTCAAGAGAAGTTTTTCAGGTGATGATCCAGAAAAAGTTCGCTTCACCAAACAAGCAAAACTCCATTTAGAAGGCGGAGTCCATAATAGTAAAAGGATTCTTCGTTATGAAAAAAAGGATATTACGATCGCTGATAAACTCCTTATTCGTGACGCTTCTTTCGAGATTCGAGGAAAAGAAAGAATCTTGCTTCAAGGAGCTAATGGGACAGGAAAAACCACCCTTCTTCGTGATATTGTAGCCCAATTTACCAAACATACAGACCCCAAAGTCACTATTGGTAGCGGGATCAAAAGCTGTTATGTTGATCAGTATCAGCTTAATATAGACTCTACGAGTTCGGTACTTGATGAATTTCTTTCCAAAGTCGAAGGAGTTTATCGTGATCAGATCAGAGCAAAAAAAAAGCTGAGCAATTTCGGTTTAGGAGAAATCACCCGAAACCAATCCGTTTCCAACCTCAGTTATGGACAAAAAGTCCGTCTCAGATTTGCAGAAATCTCTGGCTATAGCTACGACCTCTTGATTCTGGATGAACCTACCAATCATTTGGATATCGCTACGAGAGAAGTGATTGAAAGAGCACTCGTTGACTACGAATGAGCTATTTTACTTGTATCTCATGATCAGTATTTTGTCCAAGAAGTACTGATTGAAAGAATCTTTGAAATCGTCAATCAGGAGCTACTAGAAAGATAAAAGTTATAAAAGAATTGTAGGATAATTCTCCTCTTGAAAATTGCCACCAAATCTGTATATATTCTCCTATACTTCTATTTTAAATCTTCCGTCCTCTTCAATGAAAAAATTTCACATCATCAAGAGATCTTACATTCGAGTAGTATGTGCTTTAGCCTTGTCTCTTGCATCCCTGTTTCTTTTTATCCTCAATGCAAAGTTTTCAGAAGAATTCACGGGAGGGGTGAATATGTCTATCTTGACTCAAGCAGATCCACAAGATATCCAAAATAAGTTAGAAGAGTATCTGGTAAAAAATGGATATACTAATGCAAATGTGCATATCAATCAGACTCCTGAGGAGGTTCAGATCAAAATTAATGCTTCCCTCGAAAACGATGAAAAAGTTGCTAAACTTTCAGCAGATGTACAAAATTTCATCACCTCCGAACAACTCGTTTCTTCTCCAGAAGACATTATTGGACAGGCAATTATCGGACCAAGTGTAGGTTCTTACATGAAAACTTCAGCTTTTCAAGCTCTCATCGTCGGAATTATTTTAATGGTAATTTATATGCTCTTTGCGTTTGCAAAAATTAGAAAAGATATTCCCGCTCAAGTATTGGGAGGAGCAGTGCTTTGTGTATTACTCTTTAATGTACTAATTACCCTTGGAGCATACGGACTTCGAATGATGTTTAATGCAACCATCCAAGTAGATACTGTATTTATTATTGCTGTGCTTACGGTAGTTGCTTACGGTATTAATGATGTCATCGTGATCTTTGATAGGGTGAGAGAAAATATCCTCCGTCATGCAAAAGATAAAAATATACTGATTGGAAAGATCATTGAGGATTCCCTCCGACAAACGATGAAAAGATCTATCGGTACTTCTCTTTCTACGCTTCTCGTATTGATTTCAATGTTCATCTTCGGGACAGGTGTCCTCCAACAATTCGCCTTTACCGTGGGAGTAGGAGTTATCGCTGCTGCCTTTGGTTCAATTTTTGTCGGTGGTCCCCTCGCTTACCTTTTCATGGGAAAATTTAAAGCCGAACATACTAAATTGTAAAAGAAGAAAAAAGTCTGAATATAAAAAAGGCGTTCAACAGAATCGGAGAACGCCTTTTTTGCTTCATGTTGGGATTTCCAATACAAAGTTGATTTGATGAGTGGTAGTAGGTCTAGCGTAATTATTTCCACTAGTGTAATTGTTCTTATCTTCATACTCTACTTTCCAACCAACCTTTCTTAATAAAATTGCTACTGATTCAATAACTTCCTTACTAAAGAATGCTTTGTTGTCATCTTCACTTTTATCCTCACTGTTTGGGATACTAAAAGCAAACTTTTTGTTTGGTGGCAGTTCACGACACTTTAGCGAGATTAATGCTTTATTAACGAGCTGAGATAATTCACTAATCTGCTTTTTTTTCTCTTCTCTTTTTTTTGCTTCTTCCAAAAACTCTTTTGGGGTTAAGAAGACTACTTTATCTTCCTGGTCCATAATAAAAAATTTATGTTAGTATTTTTGTTAATTAATAGAAATACTACGAAAACAGAGACACAAAGTCAAATGAAAATTATCTGAAATAGAATTTTTATCGACAAGGTTTATTATTTTGCCTTTTTTTCTCATTTCGAATTTATACAATATCCCACATATCATGATATTTCACCTTATTAATAGACAGAAAAAAAAGATAGCCCATAAGTTTAGGCTATCTTGTTAGTTTATTTTCTCGTTCGACAAGAGTACTATAAGTCGAACATATCCAATACAGAATTCTCTCCCACATTAATGAGATGTCTCATTGTAGGTAAGACAGTTTTGAACAACCCATCGATATAGGGCTGTCTACCATTCACATTGTGGATAAGTTTTACAGAACTTCCCTTGGTACAGATGAGAAGTATCAAAGTTTTTGAAGGATTTTCCCACCAAAATTCTTTAAAATCCTTATTTGTAAAATATGTATGAACACATAAGTCCCCTGTTATTTTCCTCAAAAAGTTTGAAGGATCGTGTAGAGGATATTTATTCTTTTTAATAAAGAATTCATAAGTATGCCAACCGTGACCATTCAAATACTCTTTCGGCACACCCATTTCGAGTTGTTCCTTCTTGTCCCTGATGGACACCATCGGCGTTTTTTCAGTTGCTCCCGCTTTTTCGAGACATTCTTTAACGCGGACACCAGTTCCTGATGGTTCCGTTTTACCCTCCTGATGACTTTCAATGATTTCAAATTTCCATTTTTTCAGACTTTTAGGTTTTAATTCAGTAAAAAAACGAAGAATTTCCACAATCTGAGGACACAAATTCGGCGATCCAATAATCACCGGTGCCGTATTACCAACAAAGTCTTCTTTCTTCATCCCGATAGTGCCTACAATCAAGGGACATCCCCATTTTTTGTAATAATTTTCCCAATTGGATTTGATAATATCCTTATGAGTGAAGTCGATAATAATGGGTTGCTCTTCCTTAATAATACCTAATTCCCATTCCGTCAACTTGGAAAAGCTGAAGATGAGATAATCTTGTAAGAGTTCACCACTTTTAATAGTGATGATTTTCCCATTATCACTATCTGCTCCAATCCCAAAACCAGTTGTTGAATATTCACCATCAGAATTGAGCATTCTTTCCGCTGTAAGTGTTCCCATGCTCCCAGGCAAACCTACAATTAAAATTTTCTGTGCCATAAAATTTATTTTTATTAATTAATACTAGAGTTTTATTTTAGAGCTACATAATACGAAAGTATAGACACAAAGTCAAACGAAAATTACCAAAATAGGACTTTTTTTCTGGTAGGAAAAAATTACACTTCCATAATCATCTGAAATTCTTTTAAATCATCTGAAATCTTATGATTTATTACCAAGACGACTATTGCTACTACTTTCGGAAACCCGCAGGCATTCCCTCTACTTTTGGTAAAGAAAAATCTTTCCTCGACTATCTCCTGACCGACATTGACAACAATGATATAATAAAATCCCTCTATGCCTTTTTCGGCAAAGAAGAAGAACTCTGACTTCTCAACCGTCTCGATAACGAAACCTCAGGACTCCTCTATTTCGCCAAAAATCCCCGTGTATATGCTGAATTTAAATCTCTTCAATCCTCTTTCCAACTCAATAAATACTACATAGCGGAAGTATACGGAGATTTTTCTACAACCCCTCTTCCGTCGTCCTCATCGGATAGGGACGAGCCCTATCCCTACTTGTCCTCCTCCCTCTCCCCTGACAGGGAGATAAACTATATCACCCTTCCCCTCGCTCATCATAAATTCAACCCCGATCGTATGGTTGTAATAAAACAGGAGAGCGACCTACAAAAAGCTAAATGAACTCCTCATCACCTCATGACAGAAATCGTTGAATTTCAATTTCTTCCTACGACCAACACCTCGATTTTGCTCATAAAAATTCAAAAAGGATTTCGTCATCAAATCCGTGCTCACCTTTCTGCAATTGGATATCCTATTTGTGGAGATACTCTCTATTCAAAATCTGATCACAAAGAGTATTCAATTTTACAACTTTTTTCTGTGGGAATAGAAACGGTGTAGAAAAGGTTTTTGTTCACAACCATCTTCCGTCGTCCTCATCGGATAGGGACGAGCCCTATCCCTACTTGTCCTCCTCCCTCTCCCTTATCAAGGGGATACGATACTAAGGTTTACAACTTACATTCAACAGCAAATACTCAACATAAGTTGCGGAACCCTTTGATAAGGGGGTCAACCGATAGGTCGGGGAGTTTGCTACCACGCCACACAAATTCACTTATTCATAGAAATAGTGAATTTTTTAACAATTTCAGTGAATTTTTGTGAAAAAAATGATAAAAATTCACATATTCAGTGAAATAGTGAATAAAAAGTTGCTTTTTTTTGAAGTTTGGAATATACTAGAAAAGATTCACTCTATTGGTGAATTAATTCACTATATCAGTGAATAATGACCTTTTACTTTTCAGACTTTTCTTTTTATATGCAACATCCAGGTATTCTTCTCGGAACCACCATCAAAGACCAAGGACGAACTCAGAAAAAGTTTGCGTTTTTGGTAGGGAAGAAAGTGAGTGAGGTCAATGAGTTAATCAAAGGAAAGAGAAATATCACGATTCAATGGGATTATTTACTTCATACGATTCTTGGTGATCCTATAAAATATTGGCTTCAAATGCAGATAGATTATGAGTATCAACAGTTTCTTGCTACGGAACCAGAATCCTCTGTTTCACAAAGGGAAATAGTAGCGAAACAAGATATCCCGTTGGAGGAAGAGGAGGTTGTAGATAAAAGTGTAGAAAATATTTCTATGGACGTCTCGCTTGATGCTAAAAAAGATCCCGAGGAATTAAAGGTTTCAGATGAACAACGAAAAGAAAAACAACAGATTTTTAGAGATTTTTAAAAAGTAGGAAAGTATCGTTAAAATAATAGAATCTGAAGGATAATCTTTATAGATCTTATATTTATGCTATAGAGTAATTGTATCATTCTTAGAGTTATTTAGATGAAGGGGAGAAGTGTGATCTAATGGTGTATAATTATGCTGACCTTCCCTCAATCCTCTCAACTAACTCTTCAGCACTTAATTTCATCTTAGAAAAGGCAAAGAGTTTCTTTCCTAAGTCTTTGATGGAAGCTCAGATATGATAGACTTCATTATCAATAATCAAGAAGCGATCGTGAGTATTCTTTGTGATTTTGATTTCAATCTCTGGATATTGTGCATTATGTTTATCCAGATCGAGCTGAAAAGTGGAAGAAAAATTTTCTGTATAGAGAGTCGCATTTACTCATTTTGAACGCTTGGAAAGGATTTTGAGGACGGTCTCATCTAGGTAATTATCGATTAATATCAGTTTTTTCTTTGCTGATTTGATGAGATCTGAGACAAAGATATAAGCATCAAATACTTGTCCATCATAAAAGATTCATTCTACTGGTGGAAG
>JAISKI010000017.1 GCA_031261265.1 Candidatus Peribacteria bacterium | reverse complement strand
GATCTTTTGGGGCTAACGCCCCAAAACCTAACAACAATCTCACAATATGCTAGGTATGGACCAATCCAACAAACACTTTTTTAATTCCTATAATCTGGTTTTTATTTGGACAGCAATGGCACAATCGCCGATTTCGTCTGCTCGTCTAAAGGCTGATGAACCCCATCGGTCATCGTACTCATTTCTAGCTGGTCTCGCAAAATCTTCACTCCACTCGGAAATTTCACAAACTTGAATCCTGCGAGCATAGAAATATAAGTAGGCACGGTCTTGCGATGAAGAGCATAATCAAAAATATAGTCAAATCCTGCCTCAGTAGCCTTTTTCCCTCGCCCCTGATCAAAGATAAAATTCCCAAAGGAATAGAAAATATATTTTCCCTGATATTGCTCAATCTCTCCTGGCACATGGGAATGTCCTCCCAAAATTAAATCCGCTCCCTGCTCAATCAACGTATGAGCCAGATTTTTCTGTCGCTGATTGGGATGAAGTCTATATTCTGCCCCTCGATGAAGGGAGAGTATTTTCACATCACAAGCTAAGGCTTTCATCTCCTCTAAATCTGCAAGGATTCCATGCTCCGTCAAAGGATTTCGAGAGATTTTTCCTCATCAGACTTTTATATCTTCTTTTCCCTCATACGAATAGGCTTGAGCACATATTTTTAGCCCTGCTGAAGGTTCCATCACGAAAAAAGCATGAGCTTGCTCAGGAGTAGTCCCTGCTCCGATATGTTCAATATCTCCTCCCATATGAAGAGTGTCTTGAGTAGCAATCATCCCTTCATATCCCACATTAATTGTATGGTTATTTGCTAGAGAAAGCAGAAGAGGGAAAATTCGTCCTCATGAAGTTATCTGAGTAGGAGAAGGCTTGCGAAGCTCTTTGAGCACTTCGATATTATCTACATTTGCTCTGAAGGTGAATCCTCCCATTTGGATATCGTTATCTTTGGGATGAAACAAACTCTCCAAATTAAAAAAAAGCAGACAGGTATCAGAAATACAGTGAGAAAATTTAGAAACAGGATTGAATTGCCCAGAACCAAAAATACGATCATAGCCCAGCTTTTTATTGTAATAGCCAATATTACGAGAAAACATAATATCTCCTCCTGCCACCAGATAAAAAGAAGGAAAAAGCTCCTTTGTCTGCAAAGAAGAAGATGAAGTAGGAGAAAAAGCTGAAGAAACTAAAGGCTTCTCGGAATACGGAAGATCAGCAGATTTCACAAAAGTATCTGCAACAAGTACCCCCACAGAAAGAAAAATCAGTAAGAAAGAGAGAAAAAGGAGTTTTTGTTTCATCAGAGCAGAAAAAAAATTAAAGCGGAGGAGTCAAAACAATATGTACCATTTCATCATCTTCTGCCCTTTTATTCCAATGTTGTTTCCCACATTTTTCACAGCGGAAAAGAATTTTATAGTCAGAATTTTTTAGCTCATAGGCGATAGGAACCATTTTTCCTCCACAGCTCGAAGCTCTATCTCCGGGGACTTCCCCATCTACATGCAAGGAGGTAAAACAAAAAGGGCAATGATTTCTACACGTCCTTTTCGCCAAAGGCACTTCCCTTCAGCATTGAATACAGATAAATGTCTCATTGATCTTTTTCATCTTATGTATACTCTAAAATAATCCCTTTTTCACCCTCCACCTCTCTCCTCTTTTTTAAGAGACTAGCTAATTCTCCAGCAATTCCCTCGACACTCCTTGCATTGCTTACTTCCCCCTCTAATCCAAATAATCTTCTGGAATCTTTTCAAATCTTCTGGAATCTTATCTAAAAAACCAAATAGCCGTAAATAGACATACCTTTCCCCCTAATCATAAGGTGGGTAGCTCGTCCCACAGTAGCTGCGGGAATACCGGCTCCCTTGAGGTCGGTAGGAAATTTAGATAATCTGCCCACTCGCGAACTATTTAGCCTAAGGGAAAGAGTAAAGAAAACAGAGAAAATTACAAGCGTTTTTTAGTCCAATATTGAGGTTGATTTCTATACTAAAATCCATATAGTATATGGACAATAATATAAATATAATAAATATGGACGAAGACAAAAAAGAAACGAGCATAATCCCCAATGGCGGAAGTATGCCAAAAATGTACGAAGTACAAAACGAGAGAAGTGGAAGTGCCTTTCTCGACCCCTTTGGTGGACATGAGAACACCTCCAATGAGAGGGGTTGGGAATTTTCTGGAGGACATAGTGAAATGTTCTATTAATTGGATTAGGTATGGATGCAGTAGATAAAACGTACCTCATCTGGCAGGAGCTTATAGAAAAAAACACCTCCAAAATGTCAGAAAAAGAGAAAGCTGAACACGAAAATCAGCTTTTGCAGGCAAAAAACGATTACGATACCGAGTGGAATCTCGATAAGAGAAAATCCCGAAATGGTAGCGTATACTATTGAAAAAATAAGTGGATTTTCTGAGTCAGGGAATCCATTTTTTTTATTGCAAAGAGCTTTATAATCAGTTCATACCTCTATCTCTAAATAATTAAAATTATCCATCAGTAATCAAGATAAATATTCTTTCATTTTCTATTGACTTTTATATCAATATATATATAATGTAAACAATGATGAGGGAACAAAGCCAAGAATGCCTAGTCCTAACGTCAGAAAAAGTAAAAAATTAATAAAATGGAAAAATTAAATTATTTCTTCGCATCGTATAGTTATGCTCATGATGGGATGAGTTTTGGTTCGGGAAATACGACCATAAAGATAAATGGTGTATTTCCAAACAGAAAAGAATTAACCTCTTTCTTAGAGAAAGATTTAGAAAAAAACTTTTTTGGAAAATGTTCAGTTGTAATTGCCTCTATACAACGCCTCACAAAAGAAGAATATGAGGCATGGATTGCTTAGGAGATTACAAGAATGAAGAGATTGCAGGATTACAAAAATCCGTCTGGCTTATTAGGCTTGAACGGATTTTTTAATCTGTAAATCTTCTGAAATCCTCCGAAATCCTCCTCTACTTTCCCAATACTTCCTTGATCAATTCTCCCTCAATATCATTCTGAATATACCTCTCGATAGGTCTCGCTCAGTATTGTGGATCATAAATCTTCTCAATAATTTCCTCAATCTGCTTTTTATTGAATTTTGGTAATTTTACACTTTCGTTTGCTTTCCATACCTCCAAAAAGGCTGAAAGCTGATGATTGAAAATGTTGGTCAAGTTCCCTTTGCTGAGCGGTTTGAAGATCACTTTATGATCAATTCTATTTAGAAGCTCTGGAGTCAAATAGTTTTTAAGCTGATCCGTAATCCTCTCTTTGATCTGATCAAAACTTTTTTCGTCCATCTCTTTTTCCGTCCCCGTAGAGAATCCAATATTTACCTGCTTTTTGGAGAATTCTTCACTTCCGATATTACTCGTCATCACGATAATCGTAGACTTGAAGTCAATCAATCTTCCTTTACTATCTTTCAATTGCCCTTCATCCAGAAGTTGCAATAAAATATTCAAAACATCTGGCGAAGCCTTCTCAATTTCATCGAAAAGCACCACGGAATATGGTTTTCTTCTGACTGCTTCCGTCAAGCCTCCTCCTTCATCAAATCCCACATATCCAGCAGGAGAACCGATAAGTTTGCTGACAGAATATTTTTCCATAAATTCAGACATATCAAATCTGATCATTGCATTTTCATCTCCAAAATAGTCTTTTGCGATGAGCTTTGCTAGATAAGTTTTTCCTACTCCTGAAGGTCCCAGAAACAAGAATGAACCAATCGGCTTTTTTTTGCTAATCATAGAAAGTCTACTTCTTGTAAGTGTCCTCACTACCGCGTCCACCGCTTCATCTTGTCCGATCAAACTCTCTTTCAGAGTTTCATCCAGTCTTCTAAGTTTGGTGATTTCATCTTCATTCACGATGTTTACGGGGATTCCTGTCTTTTCTGCCAACACATTTCCAATATCTTTTGCATCGATCGTACTCCTCAAATGCGTTGGAATATTTTTGTGGTTTCTGATCGTATGTAATTCCTTTTTCAGCTTTTCTTCCTGTTCTTTTAATTCAGCGGCAAGGAAATAATCCTGTTCGGTAATAGCTTTTTCAATTTTTTTCTCAATCACTTCCACTTTCTTCTCTGTTTTTTTGTAGCTATCATCGCTCTCAAGCTTTTCTTGCATCGTACTTTCTCTGGCACAGGCTTCATCCAAAATATCAAGAGCTTTATCAGGAAGTTGTTTATTGAGAATATATCTCTTGGAGAGACTAATTGCAGCAGTAATTGCTTCATCTAAAATCTGTACTCCATGAAAGTCTTCATACGTTTGTCTCAAACCTTGAATGATTTGCTCAGTAGTCGCTCCATCTGGCTCATTTACCACCACTTCTTGGAATCTTCTCTTCAAGGCAGCATCTTTTTCGATGACTTTCTGATATTCATCAAAGGTTGTAGCTCCGATCAGCTTTATTTTTCCTCTGGATAACAGCGGTTTCAACATCTGTGCAGCATCATTGTGTTCTTGTCCCCCTGCTCCGATAATAGTATGAAGTTCATCGATGAATAAAATGATATTATTGGTTGGATCGGTCGCTTCTTCGAGAATCGCTTTCATCCTACTCTCAAATTCTCCACGATACTTCGTACCTGCCACGATCGTCCCCATATCCAAAAGGAAAATCTTCTTTCCTTTCAATTTATCAGGAACCGTCCCCGCAATAATCCTTTGAGCGAGCCCTTCTACAATCGCAGTTTTCCCTACTCCTGGCTCTCCAATGAGCAGTGGATTATTTTTCGTTTTTCTCAAAAGCGTATAAATCACTTGATTGATTTCCTGATCTCTTCCAATGATAGGATCGATAAAGCCATCCTTACTTTCTTTAGTCAAATCCGTACCAAAATATTCGATATTCAGCTTTTTTTCTTCTTTTTTCTTGGTAGCTGTCGCAGTACTAGAGGAAGTATCTCCATTTTGTTCAGCTTCTAAACTAATTTCACTTTCCACGCTGTCGAGGAATTTCTCAAGATTTTCGAGATTGTCGTTGATGTTGATTTGCATTTTGGTAATAGTATTAGGGTCTAAATGTAATTGTGCAAAAATTGTATTCAAAATTTTTAAAAATGCAAATACTCCCTGTTGACGAGAAAGAGGATTTAAGAGCAGGTTTTTGCAGTTTTCCATACAGCTTTTTGGATCAATTTGATCTCTAGCGAAGAGTTGAAAAACCTGAGATTCATTGGACAAATGAGAAAAAGAGAGATAAAATAGGAAACAAAAATCAATGTGTTCGATATGTAGATCCTTTTTGTAGGTGAGCATTATTTCATTAAAATTTTGCTCAATATCTACACTCCCCGTATTTGCCAGAGTTTTTTCTTTGATCATCTCATGAAAATGCTCTTGATAGTATTGGTCCAAAGCTTTTGCCTGCTGAAGTCAGAGCATAGTAGAAAAAGTCTGAAATTGATCACTTTCCCTAATGAAAGCATAACTTCCCCAAAAAATAGTCTCAGCTGTGAGAATGGATGATGCTGGAACACCCAAAAAAGGTGAGATCGTTTGAGCATTTTGAAAGCTGAAGAGAGCATCTGGGGTGAATATTTGGGTAGGTTTTTGCATGAAAAATATAGCATCAAATTTAAATAGGTGCTATCAGTGTAAAAATCTGAGACCAAATTTCAAGTAAATCTTCAATTTTTCTTTTGCGAACAAAAATTATTCTATTTCCTCTATATTTCCTGAAATTTCAAGACTTTTCTCCAAAAGATCTCTAATTAGAAATAATCCAAGTTTGGCTCATAATCTTTCTTCTAAACATCGAAAACTATAAGGGAGCGATTTTAAAAAATCACGCAATGTATCTAAAGAAACATAAGGTACTAATTCATAATATTCGTCAATTATAGGTATATATCTTTCAATTTCCAATATCAATTTCTTTTTCTCTTCAAGAGAAAAACTATCAAGATAAGAAAGAAGTGAAAGAAACATAGACATCTCCTTTTCCTCCCATTGTTCAATAGCTCCTTTGTATCCATCATCAACATAATATCTTATCACTTCTAAAAAGGGGGAAATGCGATCAATACGCCCTTGTATCATTTGTTGAAAAGGTAATATCTTTGTAAATTTATAAAATTTAAAAACATTATGAATATTATGATTAGTAAGCCTTTCAAAGCCCCACATTTCTAAATTAAGAGAAACGGTAGCAGGAACAAAATACAGTACAGAGCCAATCTTCATCTGCTCCATAATCAGAAGCAATGCATCATCCATTCTTTGGCTATTACGCAAAGGATTATAGCTATACAAAATATCGTATTTCCCATAGTCCTGATACTTAAGCATATCACCTACATGAAGTTCTATATCCGGATAATAAGGAGCTACTGTCTTAATTATTTTAGTATTATATTCCAATCCATGTGCCTCTTTACATCCTAAATCTTTCATAAAATCAGAGTAAATTGGAACCCCACATCCCACATCTATAAAACTTTTTTGACTAAAGTCTCCTTGTTTTACAATATCAGACACTATGTAAGCAAAGTCACAGGTAGAAAGAGGGATATAAGAAAAACTTACCGCACTCATTTCATCAGGTAATTCTATCCCTCTACAAAAACCAGCATCCTCAGCTTTTTTATATTTTTCACTCAATAATGTTGTATATTCCTCAGTAGTAAGGTCAGAGCCAAGGATTTTTCTCTCCTTTTTATTAGCACTAGCAAAAACCTGAGCTACAGCACCAGTAGTTCATTTAGTAGCAATCTCTTTACGAAGAGAAGAAGTTTTTCATGTAAGAAAACTAGAGAAGTTCATAGACTAATGAAAAATAAATTTTATAGTATCCAACTTTTATTATAATGATTTATGTTATAATGTCAATACAAAATGAAAGAAAGTATAAGGGATACTTACAAACAAAAAAATCTCTTGCAGTTCACCAACCAATACCATATACTACAACCAGCATTCTAATCCTATTCTACAGAAAATGTCTGCCAGTACCACTTTCTCCCCACTCCTCCAAATTCCGATAAAAAAGTTGCCTCCTCGAGTGATTACAGAGGTTTTTCCCATTTTCGAAAACGTACTTACTCCAGAGACTCATGTTGCTATCGGAGTTTCAAGCGGAGTAGATAGTATGAGCGTAGCTTGCCTACTCATCATCCGATATGCTCATAAAAATTTCCCTCTCAGCCATCTCCACATCATCCATTGTAATCATAAACTAAGAAAGCAGAGTGAAGTGGAGGAGCAGTTTATGCAAGATTTTTTTAAGGGAATACCTCTGCACGTGTATCACAGACCCCCTACCCTTTGAACCACTGAAAAAACCCTGAGAGAATGGAGATATAGTTGTTTTAGAGAAACTGAGGTTCCTTTTTTATTTCTGTGACACCATCTCGAAGACAGGATCGAAAGCACCTTCCTCCACTGCATCCGTGGAGCAGGACTCAAAGGATTTGTAAATATGCAAATCCTCCAAAAACACCAATTACTACCAGGAGTAGAAGTTTGTAGACCCCTTTTAACTATCACGAAAGGAGAAATTATCGCTTTCTGTAAAAAATATAAAATCAGATCATTTGAGGACGAAACCAATAGCGATATCTCTACTTCCCAGAGGAATTTTATCCGCCATGAAATCCTCGAAAAGTTAGTTAGTAGGAACTGTTGAAAAAGCAGATTTTTAGAGAGTATGAAAAATATCTACAAAGAAATTGAACCCATGATGGAGAAAGGTAAGGAGGGAATTTCTTTCCATCCCATCTCCGCCTCTCCTGCTCGAAATGCTGAATATGCTTATCGTGTTTCCCCATGAAAAGGGGGATTCAACGCGACCAAGCTTCTCCAACTCCGAAATCACCTCAATATCGCTACTAATCTCCGCTCCTCTCAAATCCAAGAACGAACTACCCGACTCACCCATAGCCAATCTGGACGAAAGGAATTTCATGGGATCTACTTTTTCTTCCACGAAAAACAGCTCTACATCATCACCTCTTTTCTTCCTTACCCCTTTCGAACCGTTTATCTCACCGATGAAAAAATCATTAAAAAACTCTGACCTCAAACCCTCGCAGGGATCACTATTGAAGCAAACGAAGAAAGATTCCTGTGAACCACGCTCAGATTTCCAAAACCTGGAGATCATTTCGCTGGGAAAACGCGAAACCGCCGATGCATCAACCAAAAAATTCCTCTCTTTCGAAGAAATTTCCTCCCTCTGGCAGTCAAAGACGGGGAAATTATTCACATGTGGAAAAGTGTCATGAACGAAAAAAGCAACCAGAAATAAACATTCCCTTGATATAAGGGGAAAAAAAACTACTTTCAAAAAGAAATACCCTCCTGTATTTTACTTTTTACTCTCTAACCAGAGCGACAATGCAAAAAACTATTAAAAATCTGATTACCGCTTATCTTGGAGAATGCCAAGCAAGGAATAGATACACCTTCTATGCTTCCACTGCGAAAAAAGAAGGATTTGAACAAATCGCTGAAATTCTGACTACCACCGCCGACCAGGAAAAAAAACACGGAAAAACCTTTTACGAATTCCTCGTAAGACTCAATAAGGAAAGTGACACCCCCACGAAGATTGACCTGAATATGGACTTGGATATCGAAATCGTCCTCGGAACGACTGCCGAAAATCTCAAATCTTCTATCGCACTGGAAAACGATGAATTCAGCAACCTTTATCCAAAATTCGCTGATGAAGCGGAGGCAGAAGGATATCCTGATATTGCTGCAAAATTTAGAGCCATCGCTCACGCCGAAGAGCACCACAAACAGAATTTTGAAAAGCTCCTCGCTCTCGTGGAGTCTGGAACCTATTTCAAAGGAAGAGGCGTGCAAGTACGAGTATGTCGTGAATGTGGATATATGGTTGTCGGAGAAGAAGCTCCGTTAGTTTGCCCGTCTTGCGACCATCCTCAATCGTATTTTGAGAAGTTGCAGAATGAGTATTAATTTCTTATCTCTTTTAATAAAATGTTTAAACGAATACAACAATTATTCAACAAAATAGGTATACCTCTGAGAAGGTTTGGATCTCGTGAAGCGGGTGGGGCGAGTGGAGCGAGAAGGGCTACCAGCACAACTCCCCGCTATGTTCTCGTCCTCTCTGGTGGAGGAACTAGAGGATTTTACACATTAGGAGTTTTAAAAGCTCTCGAAGAAGCGGGACTCAGAGAGCAGATCGATGCAATCTACGGAATCAGTGTCGGAGCAATTATCGCGAGTTATCGAGCCTCAGGACGAAAGGCTCAAGATCTTTTCGAAAGTTTTAAAGACCTCAACATTTCCCCCACAAACTGGCTCAATCTCCTCCCTACCAAAAACTTTCTCAAAACGAAAGTCCTTCAAGAACGCTTCAAACGTGATCTTCCTCAGACTTTTGAAGCATTAAAAATACCTACCTATATTGGGGCAACCGATATGAATACCGCTGAACTCATTATATTTCATGAAGGGAAATTATTGGAACCTCTCTTGGGAAGTATGGCACTACCAGGAGTTTTTCCGAGTATCAAATATCAATCCTATCTCCTCAATGACGGAGGGATTATCGACAATTTCCCAACTACTCTCGCACAACAACACTACCCAAACCATAAAATTATCGGAGTCGCTCTCAATAAATTCAAAGAAGATAAAAATCCAAAAAATCTGATTCAAACTCTGATTACTGCCTACGCTATCGTGATGAGAAAGGACCTCGTCCAGAGAAGCAGAGAAATAGAGATCTCTTTTTATGAAACTATAGAATGTGGAATCTTGGAATTAGACAGAAAAAAACGAACAAAAGCCTTTGACCAAGGCTATCTCTCAGGAAAGAAAATATTTGGGAAGTAGAGTTAGATCATCTTATCAAATACGGCATTAATGAGTTTTGGTGCTCCATCATCAGAATATCTTTTTGCGAGTTCTATCATTTCATTGATCAGAATTTCTCTGGGAGTAGAAAGTACTTTCCATTCGGTATACCCCAAAAGAAAGATCGCCTGATCCACCACATCCATTTGAGCATAAGAAAAAGTTTCTGTATATTGATCCACCAACGCTTGCACCTCAGTCACATACAAAGGAAACTTCGCTCCAACTTTCAAAAGATACTCCGCATCCAGATCTTCGTCCGTCCATCTATCGAAAAAATGTTTCAAATAATAAGGCACCTCGTCTTCCATCGGATCAGAGAGCATCTCTGTTAATTTTTCCTGAAAATGCTCTCCTTCTTTCGCAGAGGATTCCCACAATTGCTGTAAACTATCTAAAAAATCCTGATCAAAAAAAGGATCTTTCTGCTCAATCTGAGGGACTTCTACCTTTCCCGTAGCATACTCCGTGGAAGCCACCAATTTAGAAAAAAAACAATACTGATAAAGATAAGAAAGCAAAAGTTTACGAGAATTGATTCTTTGATGGATCTGCATGAAAATAAGAGAGGAAGATAAAAAAAGAGCTTGAGAAACTTGTATATACAGATTTAGAGTAATTTTACCAGTGTTTTTATAACATATTTTTCAAAACCCATGCTCCAATAATACTAGCAGTTTCCATCCTTAAAACGGTTTCTCCTAATCCCACCACTTGTGCTCCAAGAAAGTTTTCATAATCTTTGGGAGTGAGTCCACCTTCTGGTCCCACAATGCAAACAGAAGGGATTTTTCAACCTTTCTTCACCTCCTCTCCCCCTTTATCACACACGAACACAGTTTTTCCTTCACAGTAAGCTTTCACTTGTTCACACCATCCAATTTTTGGTAAGGAAATCCCTCGAGATTGTTCTACTGCTTCTTTGGAGATTTTTCTCAGGCGTTCAGCTTTTTTTTCATTTCGCTGTTTGATCACGCTTCTTTCCGCAGGTCGAAAAAGGATTTCCTCTA
The DNA here is from genome assembly GCA_031261265.1 of Candidatus Peribacteria bacterium. Next base: position 5,234 of record JAISKI010000017.1, on the reverse strand, counting down.
CTCCGATTTCAGAGAGTTTTTGCACAATTAATTCAGCTTTTTCTCGTTTATTGGGCAGTGCCACCAAAAGGGTAAGATCAGTATTTTCTTCTCTCTTTTTGAGAGGAATACGATGGATAATTTTTCCCTCCAGATCTTTATCAGTTCGCGAAATAATGCTGATTTCATACCTCTCTCCTCCCCTTTCTCCCTGTAGAAAAAGAGTATCTCCAATTTTCGCCCTCAATACTTTTCTGAGTTGTTGGATCAGGTCTGGAACATTAAAAAGAGAAAGCTGATTCCCTTTTGGGGATAAGGAAGACAAGAGAAAAAGCTGATGCATAGATTTCCACGAGAAATAAAGTTTTATAAGTATAAAAATCCCCCTTTCACTATCAAGGGGGATTGGTAATTTTTTCTTATAATAGCATTACTTCTGAGTGCTCCTATAGATCTGAAGGAAGATTCGTGATCTGTATTCCTTCATTGATCGATTCAGATTTGTGAGGATTCCTGCATCTTTTAATGCCTGAAGATGTCCCTCCCAATAGTTCTCTTGATTATTTTCCTTCGCATTTCCTCGAAGAAGTCTAGAGAAGACCGTTCAGAAATCTTTTCTCTGTAAGATATCTGCTCCCATAAAGTCAGGGATTGGGGTTTTATCTGCATTGATTCCCATAATATCGAGCTGGCAAGAGGTGATCATCGCATCATAGAGATCCGTATTTTTATAGCTCTGAATACTGTCTAAGAAAGGAGAACAATCTTTGGTGGTATCTGGTGTTTTTCCTAAGACTACCATCGCATATTGAGACATCAATTTTGCATTCTCTGCTCTGGTAAGATAGTCGTCTAATCTTGCATCCATAATATTTCTAATGGTAGTGATATCATTTTCACAGGCATAGAGGTAAGCTCTATTTATTTCATCTGTGTAGGTTGAACCTTCAATGGAACATTTAGCAGTAGAAGTTGGATTGTCTGCTACTTCACCTCCTAAATCAATTGCTTGTTCATTATCGGTTGTTGCACAAGTTCCATCATATCTGTCCCCTGAGTTATCTCCATCTGGACAGTAGTCAGCACTTCTTCCTCCACTATTTCAACCATTTCAACCATTATAAATCCATACTGCTGTGTAAGTAGTAGTTCCTGTAATAGGTGCTAAGGCTGGAGACCAAGATAGGGAATAATTAGATTTAGTAAGGTTAGTAGGTGCTGTAGCACTATTTCCACTGAGTACCCACTCTGTTTTCAAAGTACCTCCATCAGAAATGAAAGTAACGAGATATTCAGTCTCTACTGTAATCTTCCAGGTTGCCTCATCAGAGTAGATTGGATCACAATCATTATTAGCAATAGTATATACTCTAAAGCTTCCTGTAGTAGTTGCACTTACGGTAGTATCAATAGTAGTTCCACTAATACTGTCTCCCGTATAGAAATATCCTACTGGAAGGTCAGGAAGGTCAATAATCACTCCTGTACTGTCTCCATCATGCAAAACCACTCCTGTAGAAACATCAGTTGGTGTTTCCGGCTGCTCTACTTTTATGATAGTATAGCTAGAAGCGGAATTCACTACTGCTTTTGCAAGTTCATGCTCGGAAGCGAGGAGTTGAAGAATTTTATCTTCAAGAGCTTGATTTTTTCCTGCAAGTCCGTGTCGTTCATCATCCCATTCTTTAGTTTGCTGTTTTAAGTCTTCAAACTGATTTGAAAGCTCATCAATCGCTCCGTTTGTTTGGTCAGCTTTTTCAACTATTGCATCTTTGAAGTTAATCAAAGCAGGAAGGATGGTTTCATTCCATACTGCATCTGGAAGCTGTTCAACGATTTTGCTTCCGAGAAGCGTGAGCATAGCTTTCAACGGTGTTGGAAGGTTGTTCCATTCTGTAGATGCTTGTGATTGAAGATTTGCAAGTAGAGCTTTCACTTGTGATTTTACAGTTGTTAATTGAGCTTTTGCTTTATCTACGGTCAAGTCTTTTACGTCTTTGATATTGAGCTGGTCGAAGAAGGTATACGTATCTGTAGAATGTAACAACTTATCCACTCCGATAGCTCTCACTTCGAGGGTGTACGTACCTGTATTTGCTGTAATTGCTGGGAAGTCTTTAAGGGTGGTACCAGGAAGGACATACACATTTTCTCTTCCGTTCTCATCGGTGAAGACTGCGAGGTATCCTCGAGCTTCATTTTCTTGAGTATATGATGAAGCAGTAAAGGTGAAGTCATTTCCTGTCGTGATAAAGAGACTTTCATCATCACACTGTACACAACTGGTAGCTGTGAAGAGAGGCTCATCAAGTTTATTGTCATTTAAGAATTCGAGAGTTGCTTCATAAGCTTTTTCTAGTTCTTGTTTAAGAATTTCTTTTACTTTCTCTAGTTCATCATTGATAAGTGAGCCTGCTTTTCCAAGTTGTTCTTCAAGCCAAGCTTTTACTGCACTCTCGGAAGGAAGTTGGGCGATCAGATTTTTAATTTCTGTTTCGATTTTACTGATAAGTTGATCTTTCACATCTTCTCGGTCCGTATCTTCAATAAATTTTATAATGTTTTCAATCGTAGGAATTGCTGTATCTTTGATGAAGTTCTCAATTTCTTCTACGACATCAGCTACTGCATTTGTAATCTGAGCCACTTCTCTTAGTCCTTGTTCAATTGCATCAATTGCTGCAGCGTTATCAAGGATAGGTTGAAGAGGATTTTGGATATCGAGAGCAGGAAGCGGAATTGGCAATTTTGCAAGCAGACCATTCACGTTCTGTTCAATATCACTAATAATATCAGCTACCTTTTCTGCAGCAGTCTGAGCATCCTGAAGGAAGTCAGCTAAAGCTGTTTCTAGATTAGCGATTGCTCTGAGAGCAACAGAAGGTTTCGTAGGGTCAAGACTGGTTAAGGTTTCGATGGTATCAATCAATGTATCAAGTGTTTTGAGAACGGTATCCAAAGATTGTACCGTCTCCAAGATATCAGGAAGCTGACTACAATCAAGGAAATTTGCAATAACTCCTCTAATTTCCGTCAAATCAGCTTTCAGAGCTTTCAAGTCATTTACTCCAAGTCCTGAATTTTCTACTGCAGTCTTGATCGTTTCGATTTCGTTGATAAGCGTTTCAAGGTCTTGAGCTTGGTCAATCTTTGCTAGAGAAGCTGAAATCGTCTGAGCAAGAGCTACAGAGCTTTGTAAAGCAGCTTTATAGTCATTGATATTGATGGTAAGTCCTTTCACTGCAGTGATAAGTCCTGTAGTGTCGTCAAGGACACATGCTACAGGTTCTTTAATATTGTCATCGTAGAAGTCTTTTGCATTGAAGATTTTTTCAATAATCTCATCAGCAAAAGCGTTAATTTGGTCTGCAATAGGCTGAGCTAGAGCATCAAAGGAAGCTACGATAGCTGAAGCTACACCAGACATAGAAGTCTGATAGATTACTACGGCAGTCTGTCCAGCGACATCAGCAGCAGTTTTTGCAGCAGCATCGGCAGCTTTTCCCGCAAGGTCTGCTAAGTTTTGAGCTATACTGTCTACAGAGCTTTCTGCAGAAGAGAGATTAGCATTCAACGTATTCAATTCTCCTTGCAGTCTATTAACCTCTGCCTGAGCATCACTTACAATCGTTGAATTATTTGCAGCAGTCAAAGCGTCTTGGAGAACTTTCAAGTCTGTTGCATTTGCCATAGCATCATAAAAACTTTCTGCAGTAGCATAAGCATCTTGTTCTGCATTTTCTTTAGCGGTCTTAGCGGAAACGTAAGCCTTAGCAGCTGTAATTTTCAGACCTTTCTCATTCAAATAATTGTTCGTGCATGTTCTACCAACAAATGGGATGGTTACACAGGTTTGATCATAAGATGTAGCTGCCCACGTTGTAGCATTCGCATCATTTACACCAACTGCTTCCATTGCAGAAATGGCAGTATTTAATGCACTAATCAATCCTGCAGCAATATCTTCTTTATGCTCTTCAATCCACTTTGCTTTTCCTGCTGGAGACAAGAGGTCTTTTGCATCATCTAAGGCTTTTTGAGCTGCATTTACAGCAGCATTAAAGGTAGTCTGTGTTGTAGCCAAAGCACTACTCGCTGTATCTAATGCCAATTGCGTTGCACCAATCTGCGTCTGCAAACCTGCATAATTCAGTGCATCACAAGCAGCTTTTTCATCTCCTTCTAAAGCAGAACAGTTCTGGTAATTAGCGATGAACTCGTTGTAGACCGTATCATACGCTGTTTCGTAAGCATCGCTCTTTCCATTTGCATCACTGTCAGTATAGAGAGCATTGTAAGCAGTGTCATACACACCTTGGGTCAGTCCATCACTCGTTAGAGCATTGTAGACGGTGTCGTAAATCTTCTGTTCAAGGGTATCAACTACCGTATCAATTGCGGTCGCTACTTCAGCTTTTGCTTGCTCTTCGGTAATTTCACCGTTGAGAAATTTTGTAGCGATAGCTTTGATACTTGCTTCGATTTCGGCTTTTAGAGCTTCTTTATCCGTGCCGAGGATTTCGTTGTAGGCTTTCTCGATTTCCGTTTTGAAAGCGTTCAAAATCGTGTCTTGATATTCAGACGGAATGCTGAGCGTAGACGCAAGGTTAGCTAGGAGGGAAGATTTTCCAGTATTAAGCTGACTAGAAATCTGGTCTCGCAGTGCGTCGAGTTCTGCATTGTTTTCGATTAGTTGTGCAATCTCTGACGGCAATTTCCCCTCCAGTTCCGTTGGAAGGTTGATCGCGTAGAGTGCGTTTGGCAAGAGTGTCTGTGCAGTCAGCAATAGTGCCGCTAGGATTGAGAAGAGTTTTTTCATACCGATATAGAAGTAAAAAATAAAGAGAATAGTAAGAAATGTCTAGTCCTTCCACCTACCTATTCCGTAAGAAGGTAGAATCATTTGACATTTGTTTTCATATATGATGTATATATACTTTTTTCCTACCTTAAATCAAGTTTAAATGCAATATATATATATCAGTTGTAAACTGGCATTTCTCTATTTTTTGGGTTTTTGGTGAAATTTTTCTCTGTCAAAAGTAATAGAAAATTTTGGTTTTTTAGAAAATGCACCTGTCCTCTATCAGGTGATAGTATTTTAGATGCTGGATTTTCTGTTATTTTATTTTATCTTCGGCATAATGTTACTTTTGTGTGGTTATTTTCATAAAAATTGGTCAAGAACTTTAAGTTTTCTCTTCTTTTTTAATCATCTATGTAAATTAGCTTTCTGTTTCACATGAGAAAATGTA
>JAISKI010000063.1 GCA_031261265.1 Candidatus Peribacteria bacterium | reverse complement strand
CACGGGGTTATACCAATGGTTATTATCCTATGATCTATGCTGGTGGTAGGTATTCCCGTTGACTTGGTGATGGTACTAAATCAGTACGTTGTTTCAAGGATTCTACTACTTCTACTCCTGTAAATGGAGTGTGTGGAAGTGCTAATGGAAGGACATTTACACAGCCAATAGATGAAAGACAAGGTGATCCTGTTTATGACAGTCTTTGTTCATATGGTATTCCTACGGAGATCAACATTTCAACTCCTGGAAAGGCTAAGTGGAGGTGTCAATGAACTCCTTATACATCAGCGACCCTTTCTCCTCGGTGTGAAGCAAATGTTCCTATTGAATCAGATAATGATTGCAACCGAAGTAATGCAATGAGTCAACGGGAATATGAACACCCTCGTTGTTATGTTGGCGGACTCCAAGTAGATCATGGCAGTTGCAGAACTTATAACATAACCTATACCCCTTCTGAGATATCGTGTCCGCAAACAGCATATATTTGTTGCTCCTAGAAATTGGGATATGTAATATTTACTTTTTCTACCTACTTCAGTGAATACCATTGAAGGAGGTTATTTAGGTTCTTATCCTGCTAAACCGACTTCAACCCCTAGTGTATTATGACAGACAGCGGGTAGAATATTAATAAACTGGGAGCTAGTAGCTTTATATCATTGTAATCTTGGTCAGATTGAGCGTACCGCAAATGGTAGTGAGTACGTTTTGTGGGAGGTTGTTAATGCATAGTTATATATTGAAAGGAGCGACTTAGTCGCTCCTTTTGCTAATATTCCTAGCTACTACCTGCTAAAACTTTTTTTGAAAAATCTCTTGAAATTTAAAAGAAATTGTGTATAATACAATTACTGGAGGTGAGAGAAGAAATTGGATGGATGGAAGTGTCTTCGACGGACTGCAAGCACACCATTCCTCAGGTACCAGCTTTCTTTCAGCTACTAGATATTGTATCTAATACAATTATTTATCTTCTAACCCTTAGCGAGATGAAAAACACCGCACTCCTTAGTGTAGACAACACTAAAACCTTTGAAAACAAAACCTTAAATGAATTGTATGTGGCAGAAGGGGAGCAAGCATCCTTAGCTACTAAAAAGGCTATAGAGCTCTGTAAACCTTACGGGATTACCTTGATCAATGTCTTGGAAGAGCATCCTAGGGGACACGTTTCTTTGGCGAATAATTATACTGATAAAAAGCCTTACGATTTGCTTACCTATGAAGAAGTGGCAAAGCGGACTCCAGAGGAAAATGGAATAGGAGAGAGAGCTGAATTTACTCTTTCAGAATTAAAATCTTTCTTAGCTGAAGTGAAAGCTCAAATGCTTCGACCAGATCATTCTCTAGAGAATACTGAAGGAGTGCAATTGGCAGAACCTTTACAGGAATCAGACTTTGATTTGAAGATTCTAAAAGGACAGAATCCTGCTAGAGAAGCCTATAGTGGATTTGATAAAACGGTCTTGAATGCAGAATTGCAAAAAAGAGGAATTGAAAAGCTTCTGATTACAGGAGTGGCTACCGATTACTGTGTGGGACAAACAGCTTTGGATGCTGTGAATCAAGGATATCAAACTTATTTACTCTCTGAGGCTACGCGTGGAGTGGCATTAGAATCTACTCAAGCGAAATTAGTGGAACTGATGAATGCAGGAGTAAAGATTATCACTCTCAATCAGCTTTCTAATTTATTATCCTCTACGAAACCCGTTCCTTCCGCTTCTCCAAAAAATGTGGCAGAAAAAATAGTTCCCCTCTCTCCTACTAAGGCAAATGAAAAGAGGTTGGAAGAAATCCCCCAAACCATGATTAAAGTAGTAAACGATCTTCTTATCAGAGAGATAGGAAACAGTAGTAGTGCTACTATCTTACTAAAGGAGATTAAACAGGAGTTTAAAAAGCAGAATCCTTCTCTTTCTTTGAAAACCAGACGATTAGATTTTGAAGAAATTTATGAAAAGGCTGGGTGGAAAGTAGTGTATGACCAACCTGGATATGGAGACAATGATTTCGATGCTTACTACAAATTCTCTAAAATACGCCAATAATAATTATTTTTTTACCACCTAGTTATTGTAAGATAAACATTATTTATCTCTTACCCCTTATTACCATGAATACCCCAACCTTTGATCTCCAAGCCTACAAGAGGCAGTTGCAAATGTTCCCAGAGATTAGCTACGATGAATATCAAACCATCACGGACGAAGCAGTCAGAAAAGACATTGCTGGGAAAAATAAAATTATTCAGACTGATACCTACAATAGGACGATGACCTATATCAAAGGGGAAAGGGCTAAACTTGTAGAGACTTTTACCTTGTCTCTGAGAAGGACTCCTAATGGAAGCTACAATGTGATTGATGGGATTAGAGGAGCTCTCAAAAGAATGCTGGAAGTACCTATTACTCAGCATGAATTGGATTTTGCGAAGGATTTCTATGCAGATCAGAAAAGAAAAGGCTGAAATGGCTATTTCAATGCTGAGATGTGGCAGGAAGTCGTAGATAATGGCGGATATCTTCCTTTAACCATTATGGCGGTAGCAGATGGAACCGCCCTGAAAGCCAAAGAACCTGCGATGGTAGTCACTGGACCTTCTGAGCTGGGTGCTATTTTTGAACCAGATTATATTAGACCTTTCTTTAAGAGTAAAGTGGCGACTGACGTTCATGCACTGGAAGAGGTTATGGATGATGGAGATGCGACCTTTGCTAGCAAGACCTGTGAACAAGGAAAAAGGGCTGCTATCAATGAAGAAGCTCACTTAGATGCGGTGGCATCAGCGATTGTAGGAGGTGGACTTAAACTCACTTCAAATGATGCAGCAGCGTTGGTTTATCCTCAGGTACTTTCTGCAGGGACGACCGCTCATAGGTTTTATGCCTCTTACCCTAGCGAAGATGAGGCTATGGATGCTGCGATAAATAAAATGGATAAAATTACCTTACTGACAGACTTTGTAGATACCCGTAATGGAGTGGAAAAAGTGATTGCTCTCAAAGAAAATCATCCTGAAAAAATTATCTTTCCAAGATTAGATAGCGGAGATATTCCTCAATTAACTTTGGAAACTCTGCAGAGGCAAAAGGAAGCAGGGATGTTTGATCCTAAGAGAGATAAGATTTGTGTTTCAGAAGGAATCAATACGATTGAAAAAATTAAAAATCTGGAAGATATGGTGAGAGCAAACGGATTCTCTACGGAATCTCTAAGTTATGGATCTGGAGGACTCTTAGTCTCAAAAAATAAAACGAGGGATTCTGTATCTGCTGCTTATAAACTCACTAATACCGCAGAAAACTGACCTACAGGAAAACTTTCTGATGACATCGACAAAGAGCCTACTCCAGGAATTCTGAATATTGAGATTAGGGATGGAGTGAGGTATTTGGTCCAAGAAAGCGAGCCAGTGAAAGGGAAGAGACTGCTTACAAAAGTTTATGAAAATGGAAAACTCTTTTATGGGGACAATGATTTGAAGGCAATTGATAACGCTAGGCAGCAATTATTGGATACGTTGCCTTTGGTCGAACTTCCTACCCAAGAAAGCGATTTGACTAGGGCACTTCATGAAGGGGTTAGAGCGAAATTATTAGCAAATATTCCTTTGGAATTGGAGGAAATCGTTTCTTAGTATCTACATTCAGTCTTTTTATTCTTTATCTTTTCTTATGATGACTACACCAGCAGAAAAAACCTGACTCTTTATCTCTCGTGGACAACCTTTTCATAGAGGGCATTTGGATGCGATCCAGCAAGCAGTAGAGCAGGGGATTACCAAGGTTCTCATTGGAGTGGGATCCTCCAATAAGGAGTTCACTTCCGAAAATCCTCTGACCTATGAAGAGAGAAAAACCCTCATCGAAATGATGACCAATGACCTCTTACAGACGATTCAGATCGAGATTTATCCTGTGCCTGATGTGGGCGACAATACTCGTTGGAGGGAATATTTACTCAAGGAGTTGCCAGACTTTCAATATATTATTTCTGGGAATGCTCGAGTGCAAGAAATCTTCAAAGACACAACCAAAGAGATTATTCCGCTTTCTATTCGTGAGTTTGTGAAAGGTTCCACTATCAGGGAACAACTCGCCCGTGGAAATATGGAGAAAATAAAAGCTGATTTATCTGAGGAAGCGGTTGCCTATTTGGAGAGTATCCATGCTCATGAGAGACTCAAAGAAATCTTCAATAAAGAGAGAAAAGTCCCAGGATTAACTGCGGATATTGTACTCTTTGATACTACTGGGAAGCTGATTCTCATTGAGAGAAAAAATTATCCGAAAGGAGTCGCTTTACCTGGAGGATTCGTGGAGAGAGGAGAAACGATCAAAACAGCTGCAGCTAGAGAAGCAAAAGAAGAAATTTGAGTGGATATCTCTATCGATGCTTATTTGGGATATTGGGATGATCCTGATAGAGATCCACGTGGTCACAATATCACGAATGCTTTTCTCTGTTCTATTGAATCTGGAGAATTACAAGCCTGAGATGATGCAAAGGCGGTGGTTCGTGTGGATCCTACTACTTTAGATACCCTTCCTTTCGCTTTCCCCGATCACAAGGAGATTATAGAAAAAGCCCTCGAGGTTCGCGGAGAAAAATAATCCTTTACTTACCACTTCTTTTATTTCCTACCCCCTTCAACCATGACCACACTTATCCACTTCTTCGATATCAATACCATCTTCTTTAGTATCTGGTGATATGATATGAGCTATATTGAGTTCTTTGGGACTATCTTCAATATCCTCTGTGTTCGATTAGCTTCTCGCAATAAGATTAGTAATTGGCCAATAGGAATCTTAGGGATTATCTTTTATATCTTCCTCTTTTATCAGATCCAACTCTATGCTGATTTGATTGAACAGTTCTACTTCCTTATCACTTCTTTTTATGGATGGTGGGCTTGGAGCTCATGGAATAAGCAAAAGAAAGGAACGGCTGAAGAAGGAGTCCTCATTATCCAGAATACTACTCTGAAAGAAAATATTATCTATGGAGGTATCACGATAATTTGTACAGTAGCCTTTGCTTATTTGATTCAATATCTACCCGTTCGGTTTCCTACACTCTTTCCTGAGCCTGCTTCTTATCCTTGGTTGGATTCCTTTACCACGGTACTGAGTTTCGTAGCTACTATTCTCATGGCTCGTAGAAAAATCTCTTGTCGATACTTGCGGATTCTCGTAGATATTATCGGAATCGGACTCTACTTCGTGAAAGGAGTTAAATTTATCTCTTTAGAATATGTAATCTTCCTTGTTTTAGCTACATTATGACTCGTCAAATGGCTACACCTCTACAAAGCTCAGCAAAAAGCTGACAAATCTACAGACACGGACTAGTGATCTGAAAATTCATGCCTCTGCACACAGGACATCTTGCTCTCATTGATTTCGCTAAACAGCATTGTGAATTTCTGACGGTGGCTGTCTGCTCCCTTCCAGAAGAACCCATCCCTGGAGAAACGAGATTTCAGTGGGTAAAGGATGCTTTAGCGACCAATCCTGCTATCAAAGTAGAACATATCACGGAAGATCTTCCCAATAGTAGCGAATCCTCCAGAGAGATTTCCAAAGTGTGGAGTGATTACTTATCTGAAAGATATCCTGATGTAGATGTGATCATAGGATCAGAACCTTACATTGAATATGTAGCAGAATACATGGGTATCTCTCCTCTGATCTTTGATATTCCTAGGCAAGAAATGCCAATCTCTGCCACGATGATCAGAGCAGAACCGTTTAAATATTGGGAGTTTATCCCTGAGCATGTAAGAGGGTATTTCGTGAAGAAGATTTGTATCGTGGGTACGGAGTCTACAGGGAAATCTACGTTGACCAGACTTTTAGCTGAATATTTCCAGACTACGTATGTAGAAGAAATGGCGAGATATTTGGTTGGGAAAATTGAAACGGTGACTTTTGAAGATTTACAAAAAATCGCCTCTCTTCATGCTAAAACCCTACAGGATAAAGTAGGGATGGCAAATAAATTACTCTTTGTAGATACAGATATATATATCACAAAATCTTATTCGACGTTTCTCTTTGAAAAAGCATTAGAAGTAGAAGACTGGATCAAGCAAGCAAATACTTTTGATCTCTATCTCTTCTTGGATCCTGATTGTGAATATGTGCAAGATGGGACAAGGTTAGATCAGAAAGATAGACTCCTACTCAATGAAAGCCACAAACAACAACTAAAAAAGGCAGGTATTCAGTATCAGGTGGTCTCTGGATATTCTCGGAATGAACGTTTTCTTTCAGCAGTAGAGGTAATTCAGAATTTTATGGATATTTATCTAGATCCCTCTGTTTTGTCTCTCTCAAAAAATGCTTTGCCATCTTGACTCTATAATGTGAATAATTATACTTACTACTAGATTTTTACTTCTTCTTTCAATGCCCTATGAATACTCTCGATCAAATCAGAATTATGCCTCTTCCTGGTGCCGAAGAAATGGGAAGCTCGGTCCTTTCTCATCTTCAAAAACGTGATAGAGGTACTCCAGAATTGGTGGACTACAAGTATGACCGTTTTCTGGATGGTGATGGAAAAATCGCTCTCAATACTACTTCTGTTCGTAATAAGATTGTCTTTCTTTTCGTGGATCCTTACAATTATGGTTGCACGTATGATTTCCGTGGAAAAGAGAGACCTACAAGCCCTGATGAACATCAACAAAATCTGCACAGAGCGATTAGTGCCATGAGTGGAAAAGAGGCTCAGCTTTATATTGTCTCTCCTCTGGTGTATCAGGCGAGACAGGACAAAAGAAATGGGAAGAACGAATCTTTGGACATGGCGGTAGCACTCAATCATCTCAAAACCCATGCTCGTAAATTACAAGGCGTGGTCGGTGTGGATGTGCATAATCCTTCTGCTTTTGAAAATGCATTGGCAGACTATGAGGCAATCAATCTGTATCCAGCGGTTCCTCTGCTTCAAGTCCTAGTTCAAGATATCCCTCAGCATTTGGAGGACATCTTAGTGATTGGACCTGATGCAGGAGCGACCAATAGAGCCAGAATTTTCGCTGATCTTTTAGATCAAAGTCCCTGTAGCAATTTTCACAAAAGACGTGACTTCTCCAAAAAAGATACCATCTTGGAACACACCTACAATGGAAATCCTGAGGAAGTAGTAGGGAAATATGTGATTGTCCCTGACGATTTGATTGCAACGGGGACTACCATGCTGGATGTGGCTAAAAAGAGCAAAGAAATGGGGGCCAAAGGCGTTGCTTTAGTGGCGAGTCATGCGACCTTCACTCAAGGGATAGAAAAATTTGATCAGGCTTTTGTTGAGGGGTCCTTCGACAAGCTCTATACGACCAATGGAAGCTACATCCCTGAGGAAATTAGACAGAAGCCTCGATACAGAGAAGTGGATATCGCTCCAACTTTAGCTGATGTGATTGAATGTGTCTGCCAAGGAGGATCTACTACTGAGCAGAGAAAAAATACTGAAAGAGCACTTCTCGCTGAGGTGCAGAAACTCAAACAATAACTTTAATTCTGATTTTTATTTCTTTTTTTCTTCTTCTATGACTGAAATCAATACTTCTGCTTCACTGCTTGAAAAAGCAGAACTTTTCCATGTTTCCCCTGAGTATTTGGAGCAATTGCAACAAAGATTGCAGGCAGGGCTCAGAGATGTTTTAGATTTCCCTAAGCCGGGAATCCTTTTCAAGGATATTACTCCGCTTTTTCAGGATATTTTGCTGTTTGATGAAGTGATAGATTTGCTAGCTCATGCTTTGCAGTCGCTTCCTCCAGAAAAACAGATCCAAAAAATTGTCGCTTTGGAGGCGAGAGGATTCCTTTTTGGAGCACCTCTTGCGACAAAAATGCATCTTCCTCTGGCATTACTGAGAAAGGCAGGAAAATTACCTGCGGAAAAAATTGCTCAGACGTATGACCTTGAATATGGTACGGCTACTATTGAAATGCATAAAGACTCTATTCAAGACCAGGAGAGGGTAGTGATTATTGATGATCTGTTGGCGACTGGAGGGACCATCAATGCTTCTGTAGCTCTGATCGAAAAGCTTGGAGGAAAGACGGTAGCTACTGCTTTTTTGGCAGATATTAAGGCTTTAAATGGTAGAGATAAGCTCCCTGAGGGAGTGGAGGTATTTTCTATTTTGGAGGTGTAGGAATGGAGGGTCATTTTAACTCTGTTGGTACACTATTATGGGCACGTTGATTATCAGGTAAATTTTGAAATAACCTAATATCAAAAAAAGAGGTAGGAATATCAATCCTACCTTTATTTGTATATAGGAAATTCAAAGTTATAAAAAGATAGATATATTTTCGTGATATGGAAAAATCAACATTGAAAATCGAGTCAATCCCTAAAAAAACTGAAAAAATAACAAATGATTAACTAA
>JAISKI010000049.1 GCA_031261265.1 Candidatus Peribacteria bacterium | reverse complement strand
TCTAATTGAATATCCTTTTTGTAGAGAGCATTCATAAATACAGAATATTTAGAACCCTTCTCTCTCAAAACCGCATTCAATCTCTCAATCCACAGACTTCTGAAATCTCTTTTTTTGAGTCTTCTAGAAGTATATGCGTGCTGACCTTGTTTAATCAACGCCTGCCTTACTTGATTGTAGACATTTTTTCTCCCAAGACGAAATCCTTTCGCCTGAGCGACATATTTTTTGTGCTTTCTCTGTCTCTGTAGACCATTCGTGACTCTTACCATTGTTTATTTTTTAACTAATGAAGTAAAGATTTTACCATTTTTGCTGGCGTAGCGGAAACCTCTTTTCCATAAGAAAATTTCTTATTGGTTTTTCCTTTATTGGTTTGCAGGTGATTATTTCCTTCTTTTTTAGAAGTTAACTTACCAGATTTGGTAATTTTAAACCTTTTTTTTGCTCCACTGTGGGATTTAAGTTTATTAGCCATAATAAAGCTGACTCTTTAGCAAATAAAATGATGACAGTGAGTATTGTATACAGAAATGGAATGTAATTTCAAGAGAAAATAAGAGAAAAATTCTGATTATCCTTTTCTCTCCCCTTTTAAGCTCAGTTCCTCCTAATAAAACCTTTTTCTATTCCATCTCACGATCACAACCACGCCCACGATCAGCATGAAGGCTGAGAGATATTGTTTTACGTCAAAAGAAGTACCGAATAACGTCAATAGTCCGTATCTTGGATAATTTTGGAAGAGAAAACAACCATTAATCACTACCAATAATCCAAGGAGTCCTCGCATTCATAGCCCATTTTTCTTTCGGAAAATTCTGGAAAAATTGAAGATAACATTCACGATCAATGCTCCAATAGAAAGGAAGAGCCCCACAGGATACACTCCATCAAATTTTGTTAAACTACTGTCGGGATGGAGTGCTCTAATAGCGAATCCACTCGTGGTTTGTTTCCCGATAAAGCTATCTCCCAAAGTTAGAAAAATTCCCATGATGATCATCCCATTACAGAAAGCCGAAAAGAGGATATCTGCCCAGATTTTTTTATTTTCTGTTCTCTTGATACTAGAGAAAAAGCTGGCTAGAAAGATGAAAGTTGCAATCGCGATCCCTACAAAATGGAGATCAAAATTGTGAGGACGGAGAATCGTGATAATATCATTAAGAGAAGAAGGGATCAGAGAAGAAGTAGCTAATGCCACGGAGACATAACGCCCTAAAAGATAAATCACTATCACCCAAACAGGCAACTGATAAAAGAGTTTATAAAAGTCTTGATGATTTCTCTTTGCAAGGGAATAACAAGTCAGAATGAAGGTTGCTAAAGCAAGAATCAAACCAACTACCATCATTGAAATTTTTGTACCAAACACTTCAAGATAAGGAAACATGGGTAAAGCTAAAAGCTAAAACACTATCTCAACTTTTTGCACTCTTTATGGTAGGAGTATATTGTTTGAGTATACGGAAATGGAAGGTATTTGCAAGCTAAGCTCATTAAATGGCTTGTCAAGTACTATTCCTTCTTTTCCTTCACCCACCCAACAATCACCTTTTCCTGAAATTCAAGCAGAACAGAAAGCTGCTTCATTTCCTCAGAATGTTCCTGTAAAAACTTGGTTAATTTCCCGGCATTTACACTCATTGTCAGCAACTCCAATAAATTATGCTCTATCAAGAATTGCTTCACTGCGTCCCCTTGATCAGGTTTCGCTTTGTATTCCTCCTTGTACTCTACTTTCACTTGGGCCTTATTTCCATACAGATTTTTCCGGCCTTCATCACGATGAGCATGCACATATTCTTCCAAAAATTCTTTGAGTCCTTTCATTTGATCTTCTAATTCCTTTTTCTGGGTATTTAACTGATAAAACTTATCAATCAGCTTTTTAATACTGGTTTCTCCGATTTCGGTAATAATCACTTCATCATCTGTGAATTTATGTTTTCGAAGCGGACATAGCACCTGATATGCACATCGGCGACACTGGTTTCCTTCGCTCGGTTGGAAGGCATCTTTTTGTCCCATATTGTAATCGAAGAGTGTTTTTTCTATCGCGGCAATCTTCTCCGTGATGGTTTGGATGGCATGTTGAAGCATTTCGCTGGTAATTTCCCACGTGATTTCCTGCTGAAAACGAAGGTAAATCAGCTTTCCCTCCACTTTCTTCGCAACATGAGCATAATTTTGCATTACCCGAATCGCATACGTAGTCAACTGTTGCTGATAACTTTCCGCGAAAGTCGCCTGCGGAGCGATGGATTTATCGGTTTTATAATCCACGATAATTGCGATATCGCCCTGAAAATCCAATCTATCAATAATCCCTCTAAATTTAGCTCCCGTCGGTAAATCAAAATTGATATTCTGCTCCAGTCCGTTGATTTTCGTGGCAGTGAAAGGGAAATATTGGTCATAATATCGATCAATCATCTGCTGTCCGAGTGTCATTCTTTCTTCAAAATCCTGCTCAGGAAAAGGAATTTCAGAAATCTGATTGTACTGATCACGATATTTTTCCATCTCGGAACGGAAGAAGGTTTTGAGGTCAGCTTTTTCTGGTGCTTTTCCACTGTTCTGGATTTTTTTATAGAGAAGTTCGAGTGTCGCGTGAATGATACTTCAAAATTTCAACGCTGGCGATTCCGCGACCTGCGATTCTGGGATTTTATCAAGATATTTGTAGCGATAGCGAAGCTGGCATTCATCAAAGGATTTGAGTTGAGAGTGAGAGTAGGGCATTTTGAGAGGGGGAAAGGTGATAAAAAGCAGATTATAAAGGTAAATTTTAATCAGATAAAGCAAAGTCCCTCAGTTCTTTCAATTTTTTCTCTAAAATTGTTTTATCAGGGAGATAAAGCCTATAATCTGCGACTACGGCTGGTGATACACTTCTATTCAAAGCATATTCTACTACAGTATCATCTTTTGATGTACACAGAAGCAATCAGATACTAGGATTTTCATTCGGTTTCTTGATATCTCTGTCTAATGCTTCCAAATAAAACTCCAATTGTCCCACATATTCTGGTTTGAACCTGTCTATTTTGAGTTCTATCGCAACCAGACAAGCCAATTCACGATTATAAAAGAGTAAATCGATAAAAAAATCAGAATTCCCAACTTGGATTTTATATTCTTCTCCGACAAAAGTAAAATCTTTGCCAAATTCCAAAATAAAGTCTCTCAAATTTGCTACAATGGATTTTCTGAGGTCAACTTCTTTATGTTCTGTCGGAATATCTAAAAATTCAAAGATATAACTATCTCTCAATACTGCTAAACTCTCATTTTTTGTAATTAGATTTTTTGTCTTTTCTTGGGAAATCATCGTTCTTTCAAAGAGCATGGTATCTAATTGTCTCTCTAATTCTCTGTAAGAGTACTTGTTTTTTGTGGTTAACAACATATAAAACTCTCTTGCTTCATCAGTCTTGGCGGTCATCATAATTAGCACATTATTCGACCAACTAATTTCTCTCGACAGTGTTGAGAGTTTTTCATTTCCTTCGTAAGTTTCATAAAATTGTTTCATTCTCCGAATATTCTGAGCTGAAAAACCTTTAATTCCGAGGCATTTGGATTGCACATATTGAGAGAATTCCTCCACGACAGATTTCCCTCGACTATTTGATTTCACTTTTTCACTCACAAATTTCCCTATTTCTCGGTACATTGAAATGAGTTCATAATTCACGGCACTAAATGCTTTTTCACGAGCTTTTTCGATGATGTGTAATACCATTTCAAAGTCTTGTTGGATGGGTAGGGCTGATTTTTTGAGGTTGGTGGTAGTCATAGGTATGATGAGGAAGTTGAGATAAATCCACCAGAGTATAAAAATCTGAATCCCTATTGCAAGATGTTTTCTTTATTTTTTTGACAAAAAACTCTCCAACTTCTTCCGAGGATTCAGAAGTAAATCAGAGAGTTTTCCCATCTGTTTCATATCTATTACTTCGCACTTCTCATGAGCATGAGCCGAACCCATTGTCTGAGTTCTACCCTAGCTTCAGGATCCTCTATCTGAGTCAATATCCCTTTTTCTTTGAGAGCTTGTAAGTGATTAGCATAGTATGGTTTACCACCAGCATACTCATTTCCATAAAGCAACCTAGAAAGTACTGTTCAAAATTGAGCACGGCTTACCTGTGCATAGGGTTGAAAATACTCCATATCGATTCCCATCAAACCTAACGAGCAAGCTTTCACGGCATAGTCTTTCATCTCAGAGGATTCTCGAGCATTAGCACCATCTTTTCGATGACAGGAAGCAGGAACTTTAGAAGGTAAAGTTTTTCAGAGGACATTGAGAGCGTAATTCACTACCATTTTAGCGAGGTGTCCACGAATGACAGTTCCGTCAGGCATTGCTGCTTCTATGGGTGCAAGGGTGGTGATATTGTGGGCGTAGGCGAATTGATAGGCTGTGAGGATTTCTTGGTTGACAATTCCCTCGGCTTCGCCTTCGTCTCGGACAGGGACAAGCCCTGTCCCTACCTTATCATTTGATGCTGGATTTTCTGCATTGTTTCAAGTTGTTGTTTCTTGTTCATCTGGTGTCCCACAAGTGCCATCATAATAGCTTGCTGAGAAGTCTCCGTTAGGACAATTGTCTTTGGAAGCTGAACTTCCACCTCCACCTCATCCAGATGGAGTATTTGGATTCAAAGGTGCAGAAACAATAATGAAATTCCCCGTAGTAATGATTCCATCAGAAAATTTAATTGTTAAGAGATGATTTCCTGTGGAAAGAGTATTGAGATAATCAGCTTTCAAAGTGATGGTTGTAGTAGTTGTACCGTCTACAAGATAATTTTCCCCTGTTAGTTCTGTTCCATCTACCTCCACACCTGCAAAACCTGTCATCGTAAATCGGGAAAGTTTTTTTTGCACTTCGTAAATTAAAGTAGTATTAGTATTTCAAGTATGTTGAGTTCCATTGGTGATGAATTGTGCAAAACCTGACTCATAAGGGTCAATAAGTAAACGAGTATAAGCGTTTGCCCAAAATTGACCAAGTTGAATATTTCCAATTGCATTTGGATGGATGGTGTCGCATGATACAGTTGAAAGATTATCACTAAAATATGGATAAGCTGCTATATCACCTAAGAAAACTGTTTCACCATCAATCAAATCTGGAATCACAGCAATAATGGCTTTAAGGTTAGCTATGGCTGTTTGGTTGGTTCATGGATAAGCTGTTATTGGATAAGAAATGATAATTTTCCTAATGCCTGCCACTTTTAACTGAGCAATAATTGCTTGCATATTAGCTACATATTCTGCTGGAAGAATTGTTTCCACAACTTTTGAATCATTAGTCCCAAGCATAATATGAACGACTTCAATACCAGCGTTTTGAAAGTCAGAGATTGTATCTGCTAAATTAGTCGACAAGTAGCTGGCGGATGTAGCACCACTTATACCACGCTTAATATCGATAAAACCAAGTCCCAAATCACTAACTGCCACCGTTGACGGATAATTATTAGAACTACATCTATTACCATCTGTTATGGAATCTCCAATAAACCCAATCGTTGTTGAGTCAATAATAGTATCTGATGAATAAATTGCTACTGAATCAAAATTGCTAGTTTCCTCAACACTAGTATTAGAAAATCCTTCTAATCCTCGTTGACCAGTAGTTTGTAATTCTGGGGTGGAATCAAAAACAGTGCGAGAATAAATTAGTTTTGCTGGTTTACCACTGTCGTCAATGATACTACTGTCATAAAAGTTAACTGCTATAAAGGTAGTTGCATTTGAAGATAGCACAATAAATTCAATTCTCTTATCACCATCTATGGGAACTATTGTCGTATGTTTATCATTATTTATAGCTTCTGCACCACTATTCACGTTCGTATCTGGACTGTTTACTTTTCTGCCTATGAAAAATTGTTCATCGTGTGGGTAATAATACATGTGATATCCATTATAAGTACCTTCAATTGAGCCAGAGGCAAAACGTGCGATAGCACCAAAAGCCACAGATTGACTTAAATCTACTGATGCTGGAATAATAAACTCAATTTTACCATCTTGAAGATTCTCATTAATTGGTCTTAACAATGGTTTACTCCAACGAAGACCAGCAGTTGTAATTGCTGTATTATTATAAATTGACCAATCTCCAGTAGATAATCCTACGGTTTCCCAGTTATTCCCAACTGGTCCATTGGTACGGTTAAAATTATCACTAAAAACTTGGGTGTAGGTTTGTGCAAAAGCTCCATTACCAAGGAAAAGAAATGCTAAAAATCAAACTACTAAAAATCAGAGTTTTTTCATCATTATGAAATACTTAGAAAATAAAAAAGGACATTTTGTGATTCACGAGTTGCTTAGACTCCAACAAAATGCCTATGAGAGGATATTTTGTGTGTGAACCACAAAACACCCAAATTTACTCATAAACAAAAAACTTTGGAATCTAAGCACTTGCAATATATCGTTGAGGGAGGGAAATGCAAGAGAAAAATGTAACATAACAAAAAAAAAATTACAGATTGCTCTGCGATGATGGCTTTTTCCCTTAAAAAACATCACCCCCCCAAAGTTAGTTCCAGAAAGCTCATTTGCCTGCTGAAAGTAAGTTTGGAGGGGCCGAATACCTAGTTTGCTCTACCTCGTAAGATAGAGGACCGATATTTCTTGGGTGTGGTTATAGTATAGTCAAAAAAACGATAATTGCAAGAGATTTTCAACTTTTTTTT
>JAISKI010000001.1 GCA_031261265.1 Candidatus Peribacteria bacterium | reverse complement strand
CTAGTGTGACCTATGGATCTCGATGTGGACCTGCAGGTACAGGTACTACATGGGTGAGTGGTACAGGAGGAGCTACTACAGGAGTAGAAAGTCTGACTATAGAGCAGACAGAAGTGAGTGATAATGTGTGGCTACCTTCAGCTAAGCCTATCTACTATACAGAGGCAGAAGAAGGCTGTCGTTTTACCTGTGCTGAGAATTATGCATGGGATAATTTACTTCAAGAATGTAAGCCTACCGTAGCAGTAGCAGGGATGCCATGTAATGGTGCACCAGATATTACGATAGGAAGCTATACCATCCAAGCATGTAATGTAGGAGCTACAGTAGTAGGTACAGGAGGAGCTACGAGCTCTCCTAGTGCAGGAACTCACTTCCAATGGGGTAATAATTATTCATGATGGTTAGCTAGCCTTACAGATACTCAAGTTTTAGCGAATAGTTCATCTATGGCAGTAGCTGATACTTCTGCATATGGACCAAGTAATCCTTATAACAGTGGCACATGGATTAAAGTAGCTAAATGGTCAGATAGTTTTACAACTAACGTGAATGATGCAGTGAATAACCTTTGGGGAGGAGCTGGAGACCGTTATACAGCTAACTGAGCAGGTACTGCCACAGATAGACAAGGTCCCTGTCCAGATGGCTACCATATCCCTAGTGCTCTAGAGTGGAGAGGACTGATTAATACTTGGGCAACATCCTATGGGATGACTTGTAATCCTCCTGCTGGTAAAAATTGTATGTGGTCAACACTAACTACTGGATCAATGGATACAACAGAAAAGGTGTTCGCTCAGTTTCAGTCAGATTTTATGCTTCCTAGAGCAGGCTACCGTGATTATTCTGATGCTACGGTCGCTTATCCCGATTCCTATGGACGCTATTGGTTGTCTAGTCCGTACGCTAATGATACTAATGCCTACAGCCTGTACTTCACTTCGCTCCTCGTGCACCCTCTGCATTACAGTAGTCGTGGTAATGGTATATCGCTACGTTGTTTCCAAAATTCTCAGTAAAAAAGAGTCCATCTTTCCCCTTGTCCATCTTTTTCCTGTAAGGAATTTTCTCCCTCTTTTCTCTGGAAATCCCCCCCCACTTTCGTATACCCATATACAGATTAGGATGACTCAACGACCGTCCCTACTTTAACTTACCTTGAATCTCCATGCAACTCTTCAAAAGACTTCTGCTTTCTTATTTTCCTGAAAGCCTCACCAAAAATTCTCTCAACCCCGCTTCAATGTTCATCTCTTTCATCTCAGCAAAAGATTTTTTTTCGATCATCAATAGGAAAATCGTAGAAAATTACAAACTGAATCTCTTCGATATCTCCCTAGATACTTTTGAATTTAAAATCTGACTCGGACCAGAAGGAGAGACTACTTCCGCAAAAGTTTCCGATACCTACTATGGCTATCTTTCTGCCTCCAATTTTAATGGCTACAAGTTTTACAATGTTGCGAATACCTCCAATGCCCTCGTTTTGGTTGCCTCTCTCTACCTTCAGGATGCTTTCTGAGAAGGGGAGGATCAGCTTTTCGTAGACTGTTTGTATGCATTCTATTTACTCAGCTTTCTTTTTGTTTCGAGAGTCAAAGTCTTTCCTGGAGAGTCAGACCAAGAGGACTTTAACCGATTTGTTGAACTGTTTTTCGATTTCTATGGATCAGTCATTTCCCAGCTCAAACACAAAATTTCCAAAGAAAAATTCAAAATGCTGAGAAAAAAACTAATCACTCACCTGGAAGTCTTCTTTTTGATGTTCCATTTCTATCGCAGGATCAACCCTTTTTTCGCTCATCAGTCCAAAGAAAACGACTATTTTACCTGGCTATTTGGAGAGCGTTTTACAGCTGGACAGAAAAGTTTTCTTTCAAATTATGACTATTCCAAGTCTGCTCCTGATATCTCCTTAGAAGAGGAGGACATGCTCTTTGAAGTGGCACCAGCCGATATCCATCTCAAGTATCTTTTTCTCGATAACGATCCTCACGATATTGTAGATTTGCTGATTTCTGAGGTCTATGATAAAAAAATCCTCGATAAAAAACTCGCCTCTCTGATGAAAACTCCTGCAGAATTAGACTTTATCCTTGATTATATCACTGACCCCGCTCAGTTTAAACGTGGGTATTTTGAGGGAATGCAAAAATTTATGATGGCAACCTTCAGAGACGAGGACGAAGAGGAATTTGATGAATTTACGGAAATGCTTTCCGTGATCGGTGATGATGACGAAAAACTTGAACACATGAAAATCCCGCCTCGTATCAAAAAGGAATCGAGATTAATCGAACAGTTTTTGAATTTTTATATCACCTATTTGGGGGGGCTTTCCATCGAAAGAGCAGATACCTTCTTCATCCGTACCTATAAACCCGCTCTCCTTCCAGACCTCATGAAGCTGGTTGATCTCAATCTGGCGAGTCCAGCATCGATTCATCTCTACGGATTACAACAGTATTTTTATTCCAGAAATACCTATTTTTATAATTACGTCCAGCAGAATGTCCGTGCAGGTAAGGAAAAATTCTTTATGCCACTCACCGCAAAGATCAAACCGATCAAATCTAACGCGTTCTCACTGACCATGTTTGATGAAAATATGCTTCTGGTGCTCCTCCAAGAGATTAATCCTAGAATCAGCAAACTCTACATTAAAAATAAATCTCTCCTCCAACGATTTCAAACTTCCTATGGAAGCGAAATTTCTGCTCTCATCAAACAGGAAAAATCAGTTTTCATTTCAGGATTTTATGCTCCCATGTTGGCAGGATGTCAGCAAAGTGAAGAGATGATTTCTGTGCTTCAAGAGGCACTTTCTGATCAAGACGTTATCCGTCTAAAAGATGCTCTCTACTGCTTCGATATGCAGATGTTTCGTAGTTTTCTCTCCAAAGTCTCCCTAAAAAAGCTGAAAACCCACTACTCTGAACAGGCGATTTTACATCTTTTCGCAAATGTTAGAGAATTGCTTCCAGGATTTTTGCTCTATTATCATTTCCTCCTCCGCCAAGAAGAAGGGCAAAAATCTTCTGCTCATTCTTCTCTCTTTTTGCAGACCTTCCTTTTTGAGATTCTAGGACTCGAACCCAAGCTTTTCGCCCACTTTCACGAGCTAATCGCACAGCTACTGTCAGAATTTTCTTTTGCATTCACGATTTTCGTGGAGTTTGATGATAATAAGGATTTTTTCGAGGTACTTCGAGAAAATTGGAAGCGTTTTATCGCAAAAAAAGATGCTTCACAGATTATTTTCCTGCCAGAGGATGTACTGTGGCTGAGAGGGACTTTGAAGCATATTACCTATTATAATAAGAGGTATTTAATCCCAGGATAAAGCGACTTCCGTTCCAACTCCCTCTCTTATCATTCTGTTCGGACATAGAAAAAAGATAGCCCATACTTTTAGGCTATCTTGTTGTTTTAATATGTAGGAAATTCAAAGTTTAAAAAATGGGAGATTGAGGAACAACCCCCTCTTCCGTCCTCCTAAACTTAGCTCGTCGTCCTCCCTCTCCCCCTGACAGGGGAGTAAACTGTGTTTCTTAGTCCGCTTTCTTAATATAGTTTTCCTAGCCGATACATCGGCTGAGGTGCCCGATAGGGCGGAGGGGTTGTTGAAAATTATAGATAGAAAAAAGATAGCCCATACTTTTAGGCTATCTTGTTAG
>JAISKI010000008.1 GCA_031261265.1 Candidatus Peribacteria bacterium | reverse complement strand
TCTCCTATGAGCGTGTCGGGATCTCCTCCGTTATCTAAGTAATTAGTCAGCTTTTTTGTAAAATTTAGTTCAAGTTTGGTTGCTTTTGAGCCATTTTTGAAGGTTTTCTCTGTGAGCATTTCTGGTGGATAGAAGGTCTGTAAGTAGTGCAAAAGATCTCCACCATATTTTTTGAATCGAACTTCTCAGGAAGTAGGCTGGAAGTTTAGAGTAGTTTCGATTTGGTCTTGCCTTCCTGATTTTTGTTGTTGAGATGCCAATTGTTGATGAAATCTTTCGGACTGGTCATTGATCTCTCCAATCAGCTCCTGCATCGAGGTAATGGCTCCTAGACCGTCCTTCCCATCATTCATCATCAGGAGAAACTTTTGATACCCTTTAGCAGAGAAGGTTTCCGTCATTTTCTTGTAGAGAGCATATATATATCTTGATTTCTCCGCTTCAGCTGGCTGATTTTTCATTTCTGATAAACTATAATAGGTCAGGTCTCTAAACTGTTTCCAGAGCTGAGGACCCACTACCATTTGTCGATGTTCATCAGCATGATTATCCACGGAAAGGATTTCTGAAACAACTTCGGGTCTTTTACCATTTCGCCTACTAGCAGAAATATATTCTACTACTCCTTTCATAGCTTCGTGGACGAGGATGGGGAAAATCAAACCACTCGCTTGAATTTCTACACTCCCTTTTTCATTTCTGACTAATTCTGACTTCCCAACGTTATTTTTGGCTTGTCAGATGTTTTGAGGATCTAGCATATCACGTAAAGCTCTCCCCATAACCTTGTGCTGGAGAGGATATAACTCTGGATCAATAGCATTGAGTTTTTGTTGATATTTTTCTGTCTCTAAAGCATCAAAGACTCTATACCCCGCTCCTGCAATCAGAAGATTTTGCAACTGTCTCACGGTCTGCTCTTTGGCAATATAGCGTTGTTCTTCATCGGTAAATTCAGTAGAGGAATTGGACTGATGAGGATTTTTAAATTCCTCCGTATCTCTATTTCGATTATCCTGTCCTAAACTATAGATCACTTTTTCTACGATAGATTTTGGGACTCCAAGCTCTGCTTGAATAATTTCTTGAGCGAGAGGGAGAAGCTTTTCGGTATGCTCCCATTCTTTTTGGATAAGCTGTGGAAGTGCTTTTCACAGTTCTGCCATCGTAGGATCAGGATAAATAGTATTGATTCTCTCTTGTTCTTTTGCAATCAACTTCTGCTCAATAGCGTCCTTTTCCGCTCCCTGTATATGGAGCAAAGATGCAAGATCCAGAGAAGAGAATTTGGGAGTAGAATCTGGAATAGTTATGGACATCGTAAAAGATAAAAAAATTAAAAATCAGTTTTTTATTGCCGTTATGCCTTAGGAGCTGGAATGACTTGAGGATCAGGAGTGGGGGCAAAAGGATCAGGAACGGGCTGTTGATTTGGTGCCGTTTCGGGAGCAGTTTTTGGCTCTGTACGGGGTTTAGTTTTGGGATCGATAGTGATCGTATCTGGTTCTGGATAGTTGAATGACATGAGAATAAGTAATAATATAAAATACCTCCTCAAGTATACTCAAAAAAAGGAAATTTTGCAATTTTTTGAAGGGTTTTTTTCTTGCATTTCATCAAAATTTCTACCACAATTATG
Source organism: Candidatus Peribacteria bacterium (assembly GCA_031261265.1). The sequence goes on along the minus strand of JAISKI010000008.1, from coordinate 17,873 downwards.
CAGATATGGAATCAGATTCCAATTTTACATAAAATATCTTATACTGATAATCATCGAAAGAGAAAAAAGAGAAACAAAACTTGTATTTTACAAAAAAATAAATATAATACTTTCTGTTAAATACATTTAACACTTTTATGCTTTTATATACTTTTGTAAAATGAACATCATAGAAAAATCCAAAAGTAGTCTCAAACGTCAGCTTTTTTCCAGATCTGATTATGTTGAAAAACTTGATAGTTTGCTAACCACTAGGAATATGCTCGTCATTATCGGACAGAGAAGGGTAGGTAAAAGTTCTCTTGTTTTAGACTACCTCAAAACAAAAGATATTGATTTAGATACGGTTTTTTATCTCAACAAAGAAGTAGATTTGGAGAGGAAAATAGGTAGCAGTAAAGATTTAGAAGAACTTTTTGTAGCATATAGCCAGAAACATACCATAAAATACCTGATTATTGATGAAATTCAAGATATTGATCATTGGGAAGATTTTATCAGAGAAAAACTCGTTTATCAACAGTATTATATCATTATTACAGGTTCAAATTCTAAATTTTTATCAGGGGAATTAGCAACGTATTTTACGGGAAGATACGTTTCCCTAGAAGTATTTCCCTTTACCTATACGGAGTATTTGAAAATTAAGACATTACCTCAGAACAAAGAAACGTTTCTGGAATATTTAGAAATAGGTGGATTGCCAGAAATCGTTTTAGAACAGGATAAAAATCTGAGAAAAAACTATCTTGAAAATCTGCTTCATTCTCTACTTCTGAAAGATATTGTAGCAAGATATAAGATTGAAAATTACTCACTCTTTGAAAAAGTGGTTCTCTTCTTGGCACAAAATATTGGGAGTATGACTTCGCTCAGAAAAATTGAGGACTATCTCAAAAAGGATAAATTAAGTCTAAGTTTACCTACGATTTCTAATTATATCAGCTACCTTAAAACTGCCTATTTGATTAGTGAATGTGAAAGATACGATATTCTCGGAAAAAAAGTTTTAGAATACAATGCAAAATATTTTTTCACTGATTTAGGACTGAGAAACACTTTATTTTACCACACAGGATTTGATATTACCAAACTCCTCGAAAATTATGTGTATAATATGTTAATTAGAAACGGTTATCAGGTACGAGTGGGAAATATTAACGGTGTAGAGATTGACTTTGTTGCAGAAAAAGATGGGAGAAAGTTATATATACAAGTGGCTTATTTAATACCTTCGGAAGAGGTATATGAAAGAGAATTTTGAAATTTATATGTAATTGATGATAATTTTGAGAAAATGGTCGTCAGTTTAGACGAAGTAGAATTTAAGGATGAAAAGGGGATCAAACATATCAAAGCATTTGAATTTGAAGAGATTACGACACAATCCAAATAGACATCAGATGAAAAATTTTACAGCTTTTGAAGAGTGTTTACTCACTACACTACATAATACTCAGACGTATAGAAATTTGCCTGAATCACTCCTCTCTTTTTCTGGTAGTCTGCCAGAAGAATAGGAGTAGTTGCTTGTTTATTTGAGTAAGGATCCAAAACATATCGCTGATGATCACTTTGATTTAAAAATGCAATTGCTCTATGCCCATATTGCGATTTGGAAGTAGTATAGATATCTGCAAAATTACTCTCTGGAGCAAGTTTTGAGAAGTCTGTTGAAATCTTTTGTTTCGGTTGATCCACACTTCCTACCTTCTTTTGAAAAGCAGAAGAAATAGGAGATTTTCTCGCTGCGTCATAGGCATTTCCACTAGGAAGATTGATCCCAAAATTTTGAGCATTATTCCAAGCTGTCTTTGCACACAGAGTAGTACCACTACTACTTTTTTCATAAGGTGCAGATTTCACAGGAAAAGATTTTGGTAAAGTTCCGATCCTCCCAGGAATGACCAACGCATCCTCCGTCCAATTGGTATTCAGCTTTTTTTGTTCATCAATATAGTGCTGTCTCTCTGTAGTCACTTTCGTATCCATTTCTTGTTCCAATTCCTCCGACACGGTAGCTTCATATTGTTGAGTCAATTCCAGGTTTCCATTTTTGAGAGCCTGCAAATCCTCATTCGTCTGGATTCCTTTCACATGTTGACGATATTCCTCAAAATCTGCCCAAAATGCTGATTTCTCCTCTGCCGAAATACCAGAATTAAGCAAAGAATCCATAGCATTTTCTTTAATCTTATCGGTAATATTCTCCAAAATATCGGTATTCCCTTTATATTCGTTTTCTAAAATCGGTTTCAATAACGTCTCTCCAAAAAAATTCACCGTACCTAAAAGCTGAGCAGAATAAAATGTTTTTTCTTTTCCATTCGAATCAATCGTCTTTTTCTTAAAAAGGCTATTTTTGAAGTCTTCAAAAGCTACATCTGCCACTTCTTTGGAGTCAGGAGAGTTTTCGATATCTTCCTTTAGTGCTTCAGTCTCTCTTCTGAAAAGAGATTTAAAAAAGTTGAAGGTTTTTTCTACGATATTTGAAGTGGTTTCGTGGGAGAGCTCATTGAATGCATTCATGGGGAAAGGGGGGAAAGGAATAAAATTATTTACTAGATAATACTACTGCGATTTGATCAATTTCTGTATCTGTCAGATTTGTAAGATATCTTTTCAGGTCTTTTCCTGTAATAAGTACCGTTCCATCTCTTACAAGTCCTTTTCTATATCATGCACGACTCCATTCATATTCATAGGTTATTTCCTTATGTTCTGTATACGTAGAATGAAACCAGTTAATAAAATTCAAAAGCCAAAGCCCTGATTGAACATCCAAACTACGAGAGAAACCTGAAATTTTAATTTTATCTTCTCCCTCAAATTCAACTTTACTTTTTTTTCATCGACTTTCCAGAGTAGAATTTTCAGGATTATATTTTATATTTCCTCTCTTCCCTTGCCATTCCACATTTGGCAAAGTTTTTTCGATAGTTTTTTGAATCGCTTTAGAAAACTGTTCAGATTTTTTATCTCTTTGAGCATAAGAACGAATTTGGAGTTGTTCGGAAGTTTTATACTGCTCTGGCAATGGTAAGTCTGGTAAAATAAAGGGATTTTGTACGACTTGTTTGGCTATTCTTTCATGCACTTGTCCTAAAATATCTGCAGTGGTTGCGTAGGGTTTTCGTAATTTTGTCTTTTCATCATATCGATCATTGAGACTACCAAAACCAAGAGATCCATCCTGATGAATCGCACCATTTTCAAACATCGTCAGAATAATTTGCCTGGAATATCGTTTTGCAATTTCCTTTTCTTTTGCATCTTCAGAAGCTCGCAAAGTTTGAAGAGTTTTTCCTTGAAATTGCTCAGTAGTTAGAAGTTTAGTATATACCTCTTCTGCTCCTTTGCTCCATTTAATAATTGATTTCCCTTTTTCGTCTTTTTTTATCATTCCTTTTTCATCAAAGAGATCTTTTTGCCCATTATAAAGTGCCTGCTGAAAATAGGACATCGTATCAATATCATTGGAGGATTTAAATTGGTTGAGTGAAAGCAGTATTCCCAGATAGAGTGAATTATAATAATTATAATAATATTCATAACCTTTCTCTTTCTTTGGATCATCTTGATTATCCACCAATAACAGTTTTTGAGCTTTATTTGGGTCATAACATAAAAGGCGACCTTTTAAAGTGTTCCAATCCTTTGAATGCTGAGAAATATCATTCTCTATCTCCAATGGGAAATCTAACTCATCTTCACGACTTCCTACTCCTTCGATATTCCTCAAATCTTCAATTTTCTTACGAGCAGACTCAACCAAATTGATATACTGCATTTCTTCAGGAGTGAACTTGTCGCGAGCTTGTTCCACAAATTCTTTTTCCACTGCCAAATCACCAATTGCCCTCAAATCATGAATTTGTCCCGCAGCAACGATTTTCCCATTTTGGAAGGAGAATTGAGTTTTTTCTAAATCTCCTAATCCTGCTTTTTTAGCTGAGATAACGAGATAATAGGGAAGTTCAACATATCAACCATCTTTAGAAAAAGTTTTAATAAATTCTGAAATCTGATTTTTTATCTCTTCTTTTTTCTCAGTAGTCCTATATCCTAATTCTTCTTGTAAAATCTGCTTAAAACTAGATTCAAATTCATCATTAAGGTAGGTATCAATCGCCTCGGTCGGAGTATCTATCATAGATTTTCTTGGTTTAATAACGAAACTATTTACAGCATATAATGCAGGTACACATATAGTATAATCCACAGTTCCCGCATTAGTATAAAGAATATCCTTAATGATTTTATTTACTTGAAGAGAAAGTTCTCGCTCAGACAGATTCTTATCATCTAAGTAGGTCAAATCAAATTTCTGGTCTACTGCCCAATCGTTATTGATATACCGTCCATCTTTATAATACAAACCATGAACAGCCCCATCTGTTTCCGAATAATACTGCATCAGTTCCATTGCATCATTTTTACCCGTATACCCATAGAATTCTTTTGCAAGACGATAGATAATATTTTGAGAAACTTTCTCTGATACTGAAGTATCAACATTTCTTTCCCAATGACTATAAGAAATATCCTTTACCGTAGCAGCATCAAAATTTTCACATAAAAATCCTGTTAATGCAAAATCATGTTCCAATACTGCTTCAGTATACTTAAAATTATGGTCTAAGTAATCGTAAGTAGTAAGATATTTTTCTTCTCGAGATTTTCAGAGTTCTAATGCTTGCACATAAGTACAAATATAGGAAGCGTTATTTTGAGTTTGAGAAAAGTCTTTTTCACCCTCCTCGTTTGAATCCTCTGCCTTTTCAGTTGAAGTTTCCAGAGAAAGATATTTTGCCCCCTGATACAATTCATATAATAAATGCATATCCCTTTGAGCAATAGTATCTAAACGAATTTTAATCGTTTCTGGGATTTTCTCTAAAAGTTCTTTCTTTGCTAACGCTAAGTTATCTTCTCCCTCCTTCCGAAGTCCTTGTTCCTTTCTCTCTGTATAAAATGCTGACTGCCCCAATAAATCTGAAAGATATTTCTGTCCTTGAGAACTTTTCAATCCTGCTACAATTTTTTCTTCATTCAAAGAGTTTTCTATATATTCCATTCTGAGGGCGATTTTTTTATTCAGCTTTTCTTTCTGTTCAGTGAAATGTTGCTTTTGCTCATCTGTCAAACCAGCCAGATAATCTGCTTCTTTTTTGCCACTCTGTTTATATTCTCGCAAGTTGAGATATTCACCTTGATGTGCATCCAATTCCTCTAAAAAGAAAAGAGATTCATAAGCCTGTTTGAGATTTTCGATTTTTTTGGTCTTCAAATCTTCCCCCGTAGCACCAAGTTTTTCATTAAGAGAAACATTTCCTTCTTTCTTATTGTGAAGATGTTGGAGAATTGCTTGTTTCACTTCAGCTCTCGTTTTACGAACATAATCTTCTTTGTCCTGCAAATAAAAATCCCTCACATCATAATACATCGCATCAACACCCATAGAAGCTGCTACCGTTAATGCTCAGACCGCTAATCAAACTACAGTACCTATCGGTCAAAAAACACTTCCTCCTGCTGCAAATACTGCAATCATCGCTCAGACTTCTAAAACTACGGAAGCCACTCAAATATAGAGTTGCATATTTGCCTGATCTCTTTTATTTTGAGCCCTAATTTCATTTACTTTTGCAACCATTTCTGCCTCATCATGTCCATTATCCCAAGCCCAAATATCAAATCCTAAACAAGCTAAATCAATTAAAAAGCAGGCTCTAAACATCTTCACGACTCCCTTCAACTTTGAAGGAGATTTCAAAACTTTTCCCAGAACGAGAACTTCATCAGCATTTTTAAAGCCCTTACACATTTTGACCACTTCATCACTTACATTATCAATTCCATTCGACTTAAAAAACAATTTTACTCCTGCTTCATCTAATCCAACCAATGCATCAGCATTTTTTTCTAGTATTCATAAAATTTTCGTATCAAGCACCGCTATCCCTTCTAAAGTTTTGCTAGGGATTCTAAAAGATACTTCTTGATAAGCTTTAAAGACATCCAAATCACTACTTCCTACTTTAGCAAAAGTTTTCTCAAATCTCTTGATAGATTTATTAATATTATCAAGTTGAAGTTTTGCTAAACGAGGATTTTTTTTCTGCTGTTTCAAAAGCTCTATCGCCTTATCATTCATTTTTTTAAGTTCTTCTACTCCAAAATTCAATCTTTCCTTTCCTACTTGTTGAGCGAGTTTTTTATTGGTTTGTTTTTCCATATACCCATTTAAAGCTCCAGCTCCTACCACAGACTCAGCAACAATGATTTTCTCTTTTGCATGCCTATTGGTAGTTGGAATTTCTGGTGAAGTTTGTGTGTTTTCTGTGGTTATGGATGAAGTTGAGACCTCTGTTGAAGGTATTGCTCATTGCTCTGTTTCTTGTGCTGGATTAGAAGACTGAGAAGAAGGAACAACAGTTTGCTCAGAAGAAGGAGAAGCTGACTCTGCTTGAGAGATAGCCGTCCCTGAAATAATCGCCGTTTTCAAAGAGAGCAACTCATTTTCAGTTTTCTTCTGTTCAATAATCAGCCTTTTCTCTTTCATAAAAGTAAAAATCTCTTGAGCCGTATCTGCCGACACAAAGCTGAGAAGTTTTCCCCATCGTCAAAATTCCTTCACTTCATCAAATTTTTCTGGAAGTGTTTTTTTTCCTGTAAGAAGCTCTTTGACCTCCTTTTCTAAAGGTCGCAATGCCAAAGATTTGAGTCGCCCTAATTCACTCTTATAGTGTTTAAGATATTCGGTAGCGACTTCCTCTTTGAGTTGTTCTACCTTAGGATCTTGGTTCGTAGACATTACATATTATATAAATAAAACTAGGTAAGTTTCGCTAACAATTTAATTCCTTTGATAAAGAAAGGAGCTAATTCATCAAAGTTTTTACTTAATTTTTGGAGTTTCAAAGTATCCATCATTCTTGCAATTCATTCAATAGCACTATCATCAATTAATCCTATATTTTTCAACCTTCTCAAATCTGAAAGATCAACAGAAACACCTTTCAGTTCCGCAGCAGCAAAAATTTTCTTCGCATTACCAAGAAGACTGATAACATCATCAAATCCTCTCGCTCCTCTATTCATCGTTTTGAATACTTTTCGCAATTCTGACATGTCGTCCAATTCTGCCACAGACATTGTTTTCAGACTTTTTTTCAGATCATCAATTTTATTAAGTTTTGATTCAATTCTGGTATAGGTTGGAGAGCCTTTGGTAGCATGACTGAGTTGCCTCGTAAGATCATCAATTTCCGTTTGAAGGAGTTTTCCTATTTTGCTGTTATTTACTACATCTAGTCATGTATCAATAGCTCTCTTTCATTTCAACATCGTTTCTATCTCACTTAATGTTTTTCCTGGATATAAATGTTTGATAAGATAATCATCAAATTTAAGTGGATGTTTAGTAAGATCCGAAGAACGAATCTTAGGTCGCATCTTTCTTGCTTTTTTTAGAGACAACCTTCCAGCGTCAATATCATTCTGAAAACGTTTCAACTGTTTTTCCCCTCATCTATATTTCACAGCTCTAAGATAAGATCCTGTAGGCAACGCATTCAAAACACTACGAGTAGCACCATATCTAGCAGGATTAAGCAATCAAACGGTCCACTTTCCCACTTTTTTAAGCGGTCATATCACAGGTTTTGTAATAAATTTAATAGGTTTTCTAAGAACATAAGCACCTGCAACAATCCCTACTGTAGATCGATTTATACTTCAATCTTCATCCACAAAAAAATGTAACGCCCACTCTCAAAATCTCGTAGTAACTTTACTAGTAAATCATCATTTCCCATCAGCCTCATTCTTTACCTGTCCCCCTAACGTAATCTCAATTTGTAACATACGGAAAGAATTCATCAAATCATTTAAATGCTGAATATCTTCTTTTGTAGCAGTTCCATTAGAAAGCTTCTGGGAGATCTCCATAATTTCAGACGTATATTGAGCAAGAATATCGTTAAATCCCATTTGACCAGCCACCGTTTCAATATCAACACCCTTATTATTAAAAAGAATATCTGCTCCCATTGCATGCCATACACCCTCTACTAAATTTCTTTTTACAGCAGGCTGTTGAAGTTCGTATATAAAATCATTGCAAGATTTTGAAAGAGATTCTTTATAGGCTGTTGGAGATTCATTATTTTTAAGTACCTTATCAATATCGGTAGATCTATATTTTCTATAATCATCGTTAATATCTGTAATCACCTCTTGCATATTTTCTGGCAAAGTTGTAGCATCCAAAATACCCTTTTCTTTTAGATATTGAGCAGCTTGCACTAAACCAACCTTTACAAATTTAGATTCAATAATGGCATCAACTAATGCTCTATTTTTTTCATCGTCTAAATAATCTTCGATTTCTTCTGAAGTAGCATTGGGTCATAGTTGATCTTTTGCTAATTTCTCTCTTAATTGTTGCAATTTTACCTGATACCAAAGCTTCACTCTCATATATTTACTAAAAATATTATGAAGCTGTTGATCTCTATCAGGATTCGGCTTAGCCAATTCTTGTTTAGCCTCTTCTGTCAATTTTCCATCAGATCACCAAAAAGAAGGCAAAATTCCAGTAACAACTCCAGCTAATCACTTCAATAATCCATTAATTTTTTCTTCTCACCAAGACATAATATTATACACGGGCTTATTTACCGCATGTTGTAACATATTAGAAAGATAATCGCTTTTATTCAAAAGATCTCCAACAGAAGAATAGTGTAGATCCATATTTGCAATAATAGCACCAGGAGCTTTATCAAAGACAAAATCTTGATTATTGGTTTCTCCTAATAGATCATTTTCTAAACGTCAATCAGGGTTCTGTAAAATAGTCTTTGCCCAACAATCATTAACAGAAATTCCCACTTCTGTACATTGATTTGCTTTTTCTGGACTTTCTTTTTGTAATTTTTCCCAATTAGAGTTCACTTTGTCCGTAGGATTTTTAGAGGTCTCAGGATCTCCATTTCCACTAAAATAATTAACCAAAGCTCTTATTCCAAAAAATGCTCAAACACCAATTCCTGCCCATTTCACAAATTTTCCAAAACCAGTCTTCCAAAATCCTTTTTTCTTCTCCGTTGATTTTCCATCTTTTTTTTCATCTTTATCCCCGAATGCCCAATTCCACAGTCATTTAATTCCCTTATAAAGTCCATACCCTGTTGCAACAAATCAAACAGAACGAGCAATATTTCTTCCTGTCTCATTTCCCCATTTTTCTTTAGATCGCACGGAAGACCACTGATCTCCAACCCAATCTTTTGTCTTAGCCCATCAAGATTTTTCTTCTACTACAGCTGAATCATTCTCTATCAAAGTAGAGGAAGCAGTATTTGAAGTATCTACTACTTCCTGTGCCAGATTAGAAAGGTCTGTTTGAACCCCTGAAACCGCATTCGAAAGGTTTTCTTTCTGAGTAATTTCTTCCTGAGTAGTAGCATCTACAACATCTAATCTCCCTTGAATCTCAGAAACACGCTTATCAATTTCAGCTTTCTTTTTTATTTGTTCTTGTTGGTCAAGTTTCTTTTGTTGAATCTCAGCTTTCAAGGCATTAGAATCCTGTTGCAACCTTTCCACTTCTCATTGAATCTGAAGCAAAGTTTCTTTGTTTTTATTATCAGTCATCACTACATTTCATAAAGAAATAAATCACCTCTAGTATACTCACAAATAAAAAAAAGACAAATTTCCCACCAGAAATCCGCCTTTTTAGCTTGACAAAATAAAACAATTACAACATAGTATCTAACACTTCAAAAAATCTCCTAATATCCTCTTCATCATTATACACATAACTACTCATACGACTACTTCCTCCCGCATCCAAGAACTTATGCAACGGATACGCACAATGCCCCCCTGCACGAATACAAATATTCTCTTTCGCAAACTCCTCCCCTATCCTATTAAAATTATTCTCCGCCAATAAAAACGCATACACTCCCACGCGTCCCTCATCAGACAACGACCCAAGCACTTTCACCTTCTCCCCACGCTGTTTAAAACCCGCATTAGAAAGCTGAACCAACTTTTGCTCGTGCTTCCATATCTCACTAATCCCTCAAATACTCTGAATAAATTCTAACGCTTTCAATAGCGAAACCGCACCAACGATATTCGGAGTTCCTGCCTCCCATTTATCACTATTTCACTGCAAAGAAAATTCTGACTGACTGACATCTTTCACCGTTCATCATCAAAGGATAAGCGGGTTCAATTCCTTTATCCACTGATGTTTCAAATACAACATTCCCAGCCCTGTATGAGCCATCATCTTATGTGCCGTCATCACCAACGCATCACATCAGATTTCTCTTACATTCACAGGGAAATGTGGCACCGACTGCGAACCATCAATGATGAAAAAAGTATCTTCACGCAACAGCGTTTTCACTTTCGCCACATCAATAATCCTTCCTGTCACATTAGACACCTGAGAGAGAGAAAGCACTTTCACCTTTTCATCGTATTTGGAAGCGAAATCAATCCAATCAATATCATAGTCATCATTCACCTTCACAAAACGAACCTCAAATCAGAAAATCTGACTCAACATCTGCCGACTTACGACATTCGAATGATGCTCTCGTACACCGACCAAAACGACATCCCCCTTTCAGAGTTTTTTCCCATTTACCAAAGCCTGAGCAAGCAAATTGAAACAATAAGTCGAATTGTACGAATACGCAATCTCTTTCGCTTCACAGCCGATAAGGTCCGCGAGCAAGACTTTACTCTGATGATAAGCGAATTCTGACCTCTCAGAAAGAGCATAGGACCCTCTGTGGATATTCGCATAATCACGAGATAAAAAATCTGCCACTCCATCAATGACCAGACTTGGTTTTTGAGTAGAGGCTGCATTATCGAGATAGACCAATCCAGGATTGTTCTGGAAAATAGGGAAATATTTTTTCATAAAAAAATTTTTTAGGAGTAAAAGTATTATAGAGATACGAAAAAAAAATGCTTTTGCAATAAAAAAGCATTATAAAACAACATCATACCCATTGAAAAAAACATCATACCCATTGAAAACAACATCACACCCATTGAAAACAACATCACACCCCCGAGATTTCACGAGCCAACCGTTTTTTTTCTGTTAACAACCCCCTGCTCACTTCGTTCGCTGTCCCCCTGACAGGGGACTAAACTGTGAATAACGGTTCGTTCCTTGAAGATAGTTTTTCTTCCCGCTGTACAGCGGGAGAGATGGAGGAGGACAAGTAGGGATAGGGCTCGTCCCTATCCGATGAGGACGACGGAAGAGGGGTTGTAAAAATACTACACCTGCTTCAACCGATAAGAACAAAAGAGAAAAAAGACAACTACCCTACAAACAGAATAGTTGTCTTAATAAATACTGTATCTTTCAAAGACTCCATGTTTCAATGGTATCAATTGAATACAAGACTTTGTTTACATCTTTTACTTTTTCAATTCCTCGATAACTTCCTGTCATCAAAGCCGACTTTCTGAGAAACATTATTCCCAAAAGATCATTTTTACATTCCATCACAGAAGAAGCATCTATATTAATAATCTCAAACTCATATTCCTTTTCAGGATCTGCCGAAATTTCGATTTTAATATGATTTTTTAAGAAGTATCCCCAACTATAAAACTGTCCTTCCCAAAAGTTAATATTATCTCTTAGATTGGGAATACAGTGTTTCATATCACGGAAACTATCTCTGTCAATCTCCTGAGATACTTTCGTGATTTTTGCTGGGATATAGGTAGGTATCCCATATTCTCCTTGATGTGGAAACCGAATGCTATAATACACATCGTCTTTTTCCTCATCCTCAAAAGAATTCAGAATAGCTCCATCAAAAATAATTTTTTGATGTACAGTATCAAAGATAATGTCTTTATTTAGCCACTTCTCCGCTATCACAGCACACCTTTGTGCATTTTCCTGTACCTTCTCCTCAAATTGAATTTTTGTTTCCTCCAACTCTTTTTCGAGTTTTTCTGTAACTGATTTTAAAGTCTCTGAAAGCACATTTTTTGAAATTTCCGCTCCACCTGAGATTTCTTCTTGGGTTGTTTGTTTTTTTTTAAGTACAAACACCAACATTACTGCGATAATGATCGCTATGGCAACTAGGACCACCTGTACCAGTTGCCAATTTTGCAATACTACTTCCATTTTTTTCTGTTTTTAATTATTATTACTATTTAATTTTTATTTAATGCTTATACATAATACATATATATATTTTAAAGTCAAGAGATTTTTTTCTAACAAAAAAACTCATTATTTCTTAATAACCAGACTATATTTTAAACTGATTTTTTCTCTAATGTCCTGATGAAATTTCAACATCTGATCATTCACAATCACATCCTTATTCCTTTCAGGATCCCACGCGATTTTCAAACGAATAACAAAAAGCTGAAGATACTTCACGATAACCTCTCAAAGATCCCCGATTACTCCCCTACCAATCCATTCCATAAACGCTTTAAACTTGGTGGATCAAGTAAAAATCTGACTGTCCAAGAAAATAGACTGTTTTTCAGGGTAATTAGGCAAAACTCCTTTTACTCGCTTATTTTTTTTATACATCTGAGGAGGTTTAGCAAGGTCAGCCTGATAGAGAGGCACCAAATGTTGAATCCAATAACAAAGATAAATATCCAGATTGGAAAGAGAAAGAGCATATAAATTCTGATGATCAGAAGTAATAAAGAAAGACAAACAAAACTTTTTCGCTTTTCCTTTCAGAGAGCGTTTGAGTCCCGTAAAGAAAAAGAAAAGCATCGCCCAAAATTTAGCAGACCAAATTCTATGAGGCTGAGCAATGATAAAGAGATCAATATCAGACTCCTTATGGAGAGCATTAAACGTCAAAGAATTACAAAGGAAAATTTCAGAAACAAAAGGCAGAGACTGATACAGTTTTGCATGACGATGGATTTCCTCCAAATATTCCGTCATCAAAGAAGGTTTGGTAGACCGAGAAAAAGCTGAATGAGAGGAAGTAGATCAGCTTTTTTTTTCTACTAAAAAAGACTCCATATCCTTGGGAACAGGATACTGCATCAGATTATAAAATTGTAAATAAGGCTGAGCAACCAGAGTATCAATTAGCTTCCTCGAACTTCACATAGATTACTATCGGTTTCGGAGTAAAAACGGCACGTAATAGGAGAGATCGTTTGGGATCTTGCATCAATAATCCACTTTCCAAGTTCTTTGGTACAAGATCACCCCGCAGATTCCTCTATACAAATATTAAATTGTACACTTCCTGTAAATTTTGAAGTATCGTCACTTCCCATCCAAAAACGGAAAGTAGTAATTTCTTGTGGCTTTACTTGACGGAATCCTTTGTTCATTTTTACAAAAAAATCTCAAGAACTTATTTCTTTAGCTCAAGTCCGAAGCAAGCTTACCTCTTTTTGTTGACAATACGTATCAAGCTTTATGGTCTTATAAATACATCGAGAGTCTTCAGCGATTTCTCCCAAAGGACACACACCATTCAACACACCACTCAACATACTATATCCAAGCCTGATGTCTTGGCGATCTCTCCTAAATTCTATACCATAATAATCTGGGAAAACTTCCAAAGTTCAGCTTTGTAATGCCTTACTTGTAAAAGCTGTTCTCATAAATCCCTGTAATTCTCCATTCAGATTATTCATACAAGTTTCTGCCTTATACCTCTGCGTCTTGGAATTATAATCATAAAAAGACCCTATCCCTATGGAGAGAATCCCTATGATGATCATCACAAGCATGATTTCTATAATAGTAAAGGCCTTTTGTTTCACCCACAGGAAAAATTAGAAAATAAAGCTGTTATTGGATCAATGGTCTCACCACATATTTATAGGTATCATTCCCTTTATCGGTAATAATCATCGGTTTTTGATGATCCACCAAATTAAAGACCAATTGATCAGATTCCATCGCTTTCACAAAATCCGTCACATATCTTCCATTCAGAGCAAACGTGAGAGGCTCCCCTTCAATAATCGCATTAATTTTAGTTTTTCCAGCTCCTTTATCGGTTTTTCCTGAAGAGATGATCACTCCATCAGTTTGAGTTTCTATTTGGATGAAATTATTGATATCCTTGGTCAAAATTCAGATTTTTTTAATAGCTTTTTCACAGAGAGCTTTATCCACCAAAATAGTATTATTAAAGGTAGTAGGCATAATCTCTTCTCTTTCATAGTCAGGAAAATTTCCTTGAATCAGGAGAGAGGTCGCAACAATTTTTATAGTTTCAATCTCATATTCAAAGGCAATCAGATTTTCAGAGTATTTGATTTTCAGATCTGGAGTCTCTTTTTCTACCGCATATTTAGCGATAGCTTTAATATCATTGATCGCAACTTTAGGAATAATCAGAGAAAAATCTGCATCCACACTCGATTGCATTTTGTACTCCGCAATTCTGAAAGAATCCGTACCTACGAAAACAATTTTCTTCCCCGTATCTTCGTTTTTAGTCTTGATCAAGACTCCTGTCAATACAGGAGAAAAATTCTTTTCTGTGATGGTATACTCCACTTTTTCCACTCCTGTAATGAAGCTTTGCGTTTCAAGTGTCACAGCATTTGTTTGTGGGATCTCTGGCAATGCAACATATTCGCTAGCAGGAATCCCATTAATTTCAAATTCATCCTCTACACTACGAATCAACATTTGGTTAGTCTGCATATTCACAGAAATTTCAACCGTTTCTTCCTCGATCGTCCTCAATAACTCCAAAAAAGTTTTTGCGTTAACCGTCACAGCTCCTTCGAGTTTGATATCACAAGGGATTTCAATATCCACATATTTTTCCATATCCGTAGCCCTAATATTCAGGGTATCAATAGAAGCCTTGAGATAGAGATTTTGGAGGATCGGAAGAGTAGAGTTTTTACTGACGAAGCGGTTTGCAATGTCAATAACGTCCACGAGCTTGGAGAGTGCAATGTTGATTTTCATGAGAATGAGAAATAAATAATAAAGCTGGAGAGAATAAACTATTCCTACTTGTATTTTTTTGTAGAGAGATTTCAAATGAAAAATAAAGATTTTTTACTAATCTCTATCTCCTTCAATTTGAACTACCGAGAATTCCTCGGAAGTTGCTTTTTATGAAGTCTTTTTTATCTTGTTGGAATTGAGTTAATCAATTCATCAAAGTCCGAAATAAAATCTTGATCTTGTTGTATTCTATATTTTTCAAATTCACTTTCTGCAAAAAATTTTGCAATTTCATGAGTAATTATTCATTTATCATGTAAGATTTCTTCATTGTTGAAATTCAAAAAGGCATCTAATTTTTGTTTTCGATCCTCCATTGTCATCGGAATATATTTTTTAGCTTGTCTATGGGCATAATCCAAATACATCGTGACAATTTCATTAAGATCGGTAAGTTCTAGTTGCGATAAGTAATTTTTAGCAATGCTAACATCTGTTTTAATAATTTTTCCCGTTGGTGCGTTCTTTCGGCTAGTAAGTCCCATATGATCTTTATTTGCATCTGCTCTTTTCATAATAAGTTCTGCCGCCGTGTTTTGATGAATTGCAAAATGAAGTTTATTTTGAACGGTAGCAAAAAATTCTTGTGTAGTCAGACTTTTAGGATCATAATCTACTGCCGTAGCATAAATATCAGTAATCTTCTGATAAAATTTTCTTTCACTAGCTCTAATCTCTTGGATATCTGCAATCAACTCATCGAAATATTGCTTGGAAAAAACTTGATCATTAATTAAACGTTCTTTGTCCAATACATAACCTTTTTTGGAAAATTCACTCAAAATCTTAGTTGCCCATTGGCGAAATTGGATAGCTCTCTGAGAATCTACACGATATCCTACTGCAATAATAGCCTCCAAACTATAAAAATTAACTTGATAATTTTTCCCGTCATCAGCAGTATGTCGGAATTTCCTACATACTGAATTTTCATCTAATTCTCCACTAGAAAAGATATTTTTCAAATGTTCTGCAATAGTAGGACGAGTTTTTTGAAATAACATTGTCAAAGCTTCAATATGAAGCCAAACATTCTCATCTTCTACACGAACCGTAATACCATCTTCTCCATTTTGTCTAGTAAAGATAAGAAAATCTGCTGTTGAATTACGAATTTTAAAGAATTTTGATGTCATTAGAAATAGAAGAAAGATAATAAATCTACTACACTATAAAAATCTGATTTCTTATTGCAAGATATTTTTGACAAAATTACACAATCTCTCCTGTCAATCTAAATTCACTTGCTCAAGTGATGTGAACAGGAAGAATGGTTCAAAGGATTTGTGTTGAAACCCCTTCGCTTCGCTCTTCCCCCTCAATAGGGGGAACCCTTTTACATTCAGCCACAATCTGTTTCATATTGTCGGTGTATCAAATCAAAGTTCAATCCTCCCCTATTTCATTGACCATCATCGTCCTCGTAGTTCAGATTTCTTTTCTATTATTTTCAGCAGAAATCTGTTTCAAAAGACTGTTCATTTGCTCTCGACGAGCATGTTTCACGGAATAAGGAATAGCATCCTTGTATTGCTTATCAGCAAAAGTCCCAGGGCGAGGTGAATAAATCCCCATATAAATCATATCAAATTTTCCATATTCGGCGAGTCTCAAACTCTCAGCAAAATCTTCATCACTCTCGCCAGGAAATCCGATAATAATATCCGTGGTAATAGAAATATCTCTTTTCAGCTTTCTTATCTGATCAATGAAGGTGTAGCACTCCTCTGCTGAATATCAACGAAACATTTTTTTAAGAATAGAAGAAGAGCCTGATTGGAACGGGATATGGATATGAGGACAAAGTTTGGACTCGTTTTCATGGAGGGCGAGAAGTTCAGGGGTGTAATAGGTCGGATAAGGAGAAGTGTATCTCAGCCACTCCAATCCATCCAATTTCAAAATCTCTTTGAGAATAGAGACAAAATCTGGATGTTTATTCACAATTTGCCCCAATAACGTAAGCTCTGTCGCTCAATTTTGGAGACGAATTTTGGCTTCATTGATAATCTGTTCAGCAGAAAAATTTCTCTCTAACCCACGAGCAAACGGCACAATACAGTACGCACAAAACTGATTACATCCTGTGGAAATAGGGATATAAGCAGATTTTTGATGAGCATTCATGCTCGCCCCTTCCTGAGGAATAATTTTTTCATATTCATTCACCAAATCACTATCAAAATTTGATATTTCATATCCTATTTTTCTCAAAAGCAATGGCAAATATCCCACGTCATCAATACGGAAAAAAAGTTCAAGATTAGGATACGTCTGATGAAGAGTGTGCCAAAGAGGATTAAACGCCTCATTGATAGGGACGTCATGTTCACTTTCTACAGTTCCATGGAAATTTCAGCGTTTATGGGGAACTTTCCCCTCATTTTTCAAAACATGCTGAACCATACATCCCGTAATCCAGATTTTTTTCTCTGATGGGATGTCTTGCATTTTTCCAGTAATTTTATCCTCAGCTTTCTGACGAACTGAACACGTATCAAAGATAATGATATCAGCATTTTCTTCGGTTTCACTATAGGAAAATCCACTGTTCAAGAGAACAGCCTTAATTCTGGCACTATCAGAATAATTCATCTGACATCAAAGCGTGATAATATGGAAAGAAGACATAATAAAACAAAAGTTAAAAGATGTTTTTTTTACAATCACCCTACTTGTAGGGATAGGGCTCGTCCCTATCCGAATAGAACAACCCAACAATCCCTATCCGAATAGAACAACACAACAATCCCTATCCGAATAGAACAACACAACAATCCCTATCCGAATAGAACAACACAACAATCCCTATCCGAATAGAACAACACAACAA
>JAISKI010000048.1 GCA_031261265.1 Candidatus Peribacteria bacterium | reverse complement strand
TACTGCTATTAACTCCCTTTCTTCTTCCGATAACTGTGTGTGCATTGCTTTACATATCACGAAATAAAAGTAATAATCTTATATTTATTACCTGTGCATTTCGAATGTAAATTTTCCAGTGATAATTTCCCATTGCATTTTACATCGCGTTTGTGTATACTACACTCTCAAATCTTTTATTTTTTCTTCACCTTACCTATGAATATCCTCGTCCTCAATGCAGGGAGCTCTTCCCTCAAATATCAACTTTTCGATCGAGACCATCACACGATCCTCGCTAGAGGAAATGTAGAAAAAATCTGAATGGAAGGCTCTTTCATCAAACACAAAGATCGCGATGAAAATAAATCAGAATTTCCTGGAGACTTAGCAAATCATAGCCAAGCATTAAAAAAAGTCCTTGAAATTCTCGTAAGCCCTGAAAATGGATCCCTCACCAGTTTGGAGGAAATTAATGCCGTAGGACACAGAATGGTGCACGGCGGAGAGATTTTCCAGAAATCTGTAGTAGTGACCGCAGACGTCCTCGAAACTTTGAAATCATTAATTCCTCTTGCTCCTTTGCATAATCCCGCAAACATTATGGGAATCGAAGCGGTGCAGGAAATCCTTCCCAACGTCCCAAATGTGGTAGCTTTCGATACGGCATTTTTCCAGACTATGAGTCCAGAACACTATCTCTACGCTTTGCCTCGCGAATATTACGAAAAATACAAAGTGAGAAGATATGGATTCCATGGGACTTCTCATGACTACATTTCTCATAAAGCCTGCGAAACCCTCGGGAAAGACTACGCTAGTACGAAAATCATTACTTGCCATGTCGGAAATGGAGCTTCCATTGCTGCGATCAAAGAGGGAAAAGCACTCGATACTTCCTTGGGATTCACTCCTTTAGAAGGACTGGTAATGGGGACCAGATGTGGAGATATTGATCCAGCAATTGTTCCTTTTCTGATGAAAAATGAAAACTTATCTGCTGATGAAATAGACACGGTGATGAATAAAAAGTCTGGAATCCTTGGACTCTACAATGGAAAATCAAGCGACATGAGAGATATCGAAACTGGTTTCCTCGCTGGACAACCATTAGAGACACAGATTTTGAATATCTATGTAAATAGAATTCTGAAATATATTGGAGGGTTTACCTCTTTACTCAACGGAGTAGACGTGATTGTTCTCTCTGCTGGAGTCTTGGAAAGGTCTCCTGTTATCAGAAAATTACTCGTTTCTCAGTTAGGATGGCTCGGAGTAGTCTTCGATGAATCTAAAAATGACTTTAGAGAAGAAGAAAGAGTAATTTCCACTCCAGAGAGTAAAGTGACCGTAATCGTAGAACCTACTGACGAAGAATATATGATTGCAAAAGATACGTATGCATTGGTGAAGTAATCTTCTTTATCTTCTTTGCTTGAGTCATGAGAACCAATCTAACAAAATTTCAGCGATGTCCATGATGTGGAAATTTTCTGATCCATTTAGCTCTCAAACAAGCTTTAGCAGAACTCTGAATCCCAAAACATCAGGTCGTATTCGTCACAGGTATCGGCTGTAATGCAAAAATGAATCAATATACTGATTGCTACGGAGCGGAAACCTTACACGGGAGACCTATCCCTTTTGCGACAGGAGTAAAATTAGCCAATCCTTCCTTGATGGTGATTAGTATGGAGGGAGATGGAGGAAGTTATGGTATCGGATTAGGGCATTTGCTCCATGCGGCGAGGAGAAATACTCCAATTTTACATATTACCTGTGATAACGAAAATTATGCACTCACTACGGGTCAGGCTTCTCCCACTACTCCAGAGGAGGCAAAAACTAAATCCACTCCACAGGGGAATCATATTCCTCCCTTACATCCCGTGAATTTAGTAGAAGCTGCAGGAGGAAATTTTGTACGTATGGTGCAGGACAAAGAGACGCAAAAGCTGAAAGAAACGATCAAGGAAGCTCTCCAATTCCCAGGGTTTTCTCATATCAATGTCCAGCAAGCCTGTCCTTCTCGGAAGAGGTGGTAAAATTTCTATATTCTTTCTCTAATGAACGTTTTCCGAGACTCCTGTGGACTCATCTGAATTTTTTCTAGTTCCAAAACCTCTCTACGATCAGGAATATGAGAAAAGGAAGTTCTGGTTGTGTCAGATTTTACATCACTTCAGCTTTTGAAACTGATAATTCTTTCCCCTCGAAAAAGGGTATTATTATCATGAGCCAAGAAGAGATGTCCATACTCAGAAGCGAGATATTTTGCTTGAAAATTCTGGGCATACTCCATTGCATTTTGTACGGTGGCAGTCCTTCTTTTCACAGAATCAGTAGTATCAATGATAGTTTGGTAATTGATAATCGTCCTAATCGCTAAAATCATCACTAAAAATAAGAGTCCTGCGAGCACCCATTTGATTCTGGAACTGTATTGGTCGATGATATGTTTGATCGGCAACATGCTTGAAAAGTCTTATTAAAACCTTGCTAAAGATGAGAGATAGCCCATTTAATCACTTCGCTCATGTTTTCTTTACGGATTTTTTCAGGATATTTGGTCAAGACAGCTTTTACTGCCTCCGCTTCGTATCCAAAGTTTTTGAGAGATTTGACGATATCTTTCAGGAGTTTTTGTTCGCCCTCCATAGAGGAAATTTGTTTGAAATCTATCGTCCCCTTGAGTTCAAGCAGAATTTTTTTTGCTGATTTAGGTCAGATCCCTGGGATCGCTTGAAAAAACTTTACATCCATGGTTTCTATCGCTTTTTTCAATTCACTTTCTTCATATTGTGCAATGGTAAACGCGGTTTTGGTTCAGATTCCTGAAATTTTTAAAAGGCTCTCAAAAAGCTGTTTCTGGGCTGGAGTGTCAAAGGCAAAATAGAACACCGTTTTCTTCGTGTCATCCAAGTGAGGATAGAGAAAAAAGTCTCCCGTAGTCTGCTTGCCAGCATAGCTGACTTGGATCCCAAAAAGATCATTTTTGAGGAGGGTGAGAGCAGAGGAGCGTTGAAGAGTCCCGTGGAAGAAATGAAACATAAATGGGAAATGCTCAAGAGGTAAAATGCAAAAAAAAGTATCAAATATCGCACCTATGTATGTAAGGATTCTAGAAAATTTTACAAGGGAAGTTCGATTCAGAAAATTTTTGGATTGAAAATGCAGAGAATTTATGTACAATACATCCTGCATCCAAAAAATGCCAGCTTAGCTCAGTCGGTAGAGCATCTCACTCGTAACGAGAAGGTCGTGGGTTCGATTCCCACAGCTGGCTCCATACTATGCGATTGCTTACTCTTCATGAGTAGAAAAAATGATAAAAGTCTGATTTTCCCTTCATTTAGGAAATAATTCTGATCCCTTCTTGTAAATTTCCTACTATTGCCTGTTGGTCAGTTAAATCGATACAAGGGAATCCGATATCGTTTTCTTTAAAGTATTGTATTCTAGGCAAAAGTTCTTCGCTCTCTTTACTATTAAAATGGGGGTCAATTGCAAGATTACAGAAGTTTAGCCCATCATATTCATCTGCTGTTAATTGAGAGACGCTGGGGTCATCAGCATCTTTTGTGTATTCGATATTAGGAGCACAGACACAACTTCCTGCACTTGTCGATATATATATACCTTTCTTTAAAAATTCCCTAATCAATGCGGTAAATCCCGACTTTTTCATACACTCCAAAAGCCAAAAGCCATTCCCACCACTGACAAATACTGCGTCATATTGAGGTAATTTTTCCTTCAGACTTATTTGAGTTTCTTGTCTTAAATCCAGATCTTTTACTTCATATCACAAGGATTTTAATGCATCAATATCTTCATCTACTCGCCATAGGGGTTCACCTTCAGTTTTATCAAAGTCTGCAGCATTGGTGATTGCTAGGACTTTAAAGGTTCAAGGAGTGAGGATGTTTTGTTCCAAGAGTTTGTCTTTCACTCTGGCAAAGGCGGAGCAGAGAATGAATTGGTAGGGGGAGAGCATGGCTAGACGAAGAAATAAAATAAAGCTGACTTTTGTTTTTTTGAATATAGGTAATCCTTTTGGGATATCAACCCTTTAATCCTTTAGGTTAAATTACCGAAAATACAAAAAGGTGAGGATTCCCCACCTTTAAGAAAAGTTTTGTTTGTTAGTCTGTGGCTTCTACCGCTTCAATACACGTACTTATGTGTATGTCGTCAGTTTCCCACAGTGCTTTAACTTTTTGTTTGATTTCTTTTATAGCTGTAGTGATATCTTTGGCAGATAGTTCTTTGAAAACTACATCTACTTCAACTACCACTGCTTCTTCACCGAGTGCGACTGTTTTTATTTGTCTGCACTGTTGTACCGATGTCGTCTGATTTACAATGTTCTCGATTTGTTTTACCTTTTCTGTGGGCAAAGATTCACCAATAATTAATGATGCAATCTCTTTCCCTAGGATAAAGGCAGCGACAATTAAGAGTACTCCGATTGCAGCTCCACCGATAGCGTCCCATAAAGGATTGCTTGTAATCAGAGTAAGTACTACGCCAATTAATGCCAGTACAAGTCCCAAGAGGGCCGTTAAGTCTTCTGTGATAATTACAATCAGAGAAGAGTTTCTGGTTTCTCTATAAAACTTAATCAAACCTTGAGATACTCCGCTTTTTTTTTGCTCTTCTTTGACTTCCTTTAAAGCGGTTCTGAGCGAAAATGCCTCAATAATGATTGATATTACTAGCACTCCCGTTGCCCACAAAATGGCTTTCATGTCGAGGAGATGTTCTCCTGTGTCATTCAGAATATGGAAGATCTTTTCAATCGCTTCCATTAATGAATAAGCACCCCCGACAAAGAATAATAGTGCTGCCACACAGAAGGAAGCAAAAAAAGTTGCTCTTGCATGTCCAAATTGATGTTTGGCATCAGGAGCTTTTTTAGCTTGTTTTTTCCCCCATAGGAGGACAAGCTGATTTCCGCTGTCAGCTCCTGAGTGAATTGCCTCAGAGACCAATGAAGCAGATCCAGAAAGTGCCGCTATGATGGCCTTCATTAAGGTGATCGCGATGTTGCCTGCTAGGGCAACAATAATTGACTTGTTTTTTTTCATTTCTTTATGTTTATATTTTTTACTATTGTAATTATTTACTGTATGATGTCAAACTTATATCGTGTTGATTTTTTTTATTTCGTACAGATAAGTAAATCGCCGTTATGGTCAGCTTTATCATATAATGGGAAAATTTCTGTTTGAAAGAAAGCTTGTGTTGCTTCTGCTTGAAGATCTTCAGTACTACGCCTGAATTGTTTGATTTTAAAGTCTCTATTTTTTGCAGTTCGTTCAAATTCCCTCCTCTGAAAAAAATGTCCAATGAAAAGCTTCCCTTCTGGTCTCAAAATGCGATAGGCTTCAGAAAAGAAAATACTGATATTTTCTAAATGTTCCGTAGTAAAAAAGCTGATCGCGATATCAAAGGAATCGTCTTTTAGAGGCAGTTTTTCTTCTAAATTTGCCACGAGAGGTTTTGCTCCTTTGGGGTGATGAACAAGCATTTCTTTCGAAATATCGAGAGCGATATATGTCTCGTGGGGAATATCTCTCAATTGGTAAAACATTCTGCCGTCCCCAGCTCCCAAGTCGATAATATCGAAACTTGGTTTTCTAGGCAAAAAGCGGAGAAAATTCAGATTATAAAAAGAATTGAGATGTTTGTGATGTTGTCCATATTGGTCGGCAACAGCATCGTATCAGGTTTTTGGGTCGAGGATTTCGGTGTGTTTGCTATCGTAGGTCATTATAAGAAGATTTCAGATGATTATAAAAGATTTCGGAGGATTTCACCAGATGATTTCGGAAGATATTTAGCAACCTTTTCGGCTGGTTTTTCGTTCTTCTGATGGATACCTCTTTTCAAATTCTTTAGCAGAAGTTTTGTGGATAATGTTTCGTTTTACGCCTTGTGAGGCTCAAACTATGGAAGCTAAGGCACAGCGACAGAGGGTAGGATCAACTTTCTTTTTCAGTTGATAAAAAATTTCATAGGGGTCTTTGGCAAGAAATTCCTCTGGAGTGGTAATTCAGATTTTTATGAGGTTGTCAGCGATGACGGGTCAAATGTTGGGGAGTTTGGTGAGAGGAGATTTCATCTTTTCCGGGAGGAAGAGCTAAAAAAATACTTTTTCATTAGGGGATTTTTTCTCTTTTTTCAGTTGTTTGTGAATTTTTTCTTCCAAGTCTGGATCAGGTTCCATGAGGTATTTGCTAAGTTCGGAACTTTTTTCTGAGGCTTTTTTAATATGCACGTAATATTTACTGAGTTCTGCTACTACATCATTGAGTTCATCGTTTTTATCAAGTAGCTCTCCTGCTTTTGTTTTCAAAATATCGTTTTGTGCGGAAAATTCTTCTACTTCTTCTTGGAGGTATTGGATCTGCTTATTAGCTTCTTTTAAATGGGAACGAAGTTCGCTGACAGTGTCTTTGTATTGGTAGCGGAGGTAAAAAATGAGATATCCGATACCTATTCAAAGGAGGACAGAAATGATGAGGTAAGCAGTGGTCATTTGATGAAAAGATAGAAGAGGTAAAAGTTTTTTCTAAATCTCTAGTGTATATGTAGTGTTTTGGGAAAGAAAAGCAAAAGGAAAAATAGTTCTTTTTTTGCCTTCCTCTTGAAATTGTCCAACGAATCCCTATACTACCAAGCACTGTGGAAGCCTACGCAAGACTGCTGGGCATTATGACCACTTTTATCTCTTACCCTATTATTACCATGGCAGATCACGGAAAAAAGTACAATGAAGCTAAAAAAAACCTTGAGGCTTTGAAACTCTACCCTTTGGCAGAGGCGGTAGCTCTCTTGAAAAAAGCTAATTATGCGAAATTTGATGCTACGATCAATGTAGCTATTAAAACTAATGCGAATCCAAAGTACAACGACCAAATGCTCAGAGCAACCACTATTCTTCCAAATGGAACAGGAAAAAGCAAAAAAGTTGCTGTGTTCGTGAGTGAAGACAAAGTTGCAGAAGCTAAATCAGCTGGTGCAGATATTGCAGGATTTGATACGCTTTTGAATGATATTAAAGCTGGGAAAATGGACTTTGATGTATTAATTACGACTCCAGACCATATTAGAGATTTGGCTCCTGTGGCTAAACAGCTTGGACCTAAAGGATTAATGCCTAGTCCAAAAGCTGGAACGGTTGCACAAAATATCCCTCAAGCAGTAGAAGAAGTAAAAAAAGGAAAAATAGAATTCAGACTTGATAAGACAGGGAATATCCATGCAGGAGTAGGAAAACTCTCTTTCGATGATCAGAAGTTAGTGGAAAATATTGAGACTTTGATGAAGGCTATCGAAGAAAATAAACCTACTGGAGTAAAAGGAAAACTCGTGAAAAAAGTGGTTCTCAGTACGACAATGAGTCCAGGGATAGCTGTGGAATATTAATTTACACTCCTTCCGCGAAAATCATCATTCTTTTATCACTTCTACCGATAGGATAACATCCCATCAACGTAAGGTACTCTTTCCCTAGGGAAGAGTATTTTGCATAGGTGTCATTTACTTGTTTTGGATTAACGATTTCTGTGGCTACCACTTTGTATTCATACAATTTTCCTTCTCGTACCACTTGGATTATATCTCCTTGCTCCAATTGTGGGATATTACGGAAAACGGTACCATATTTATTATGTTTCCAATATTCTTGAGAGGTGTGTCCAAAGAAAAAGGCGTTTCCTCCCTCTCCAGGATTGGGAGTGGTTGGATATTTTACGACTCCGTTTTCTAGTTCTGTATCAAAACTTCCTGCTGTGAAATCCTCATATGCTTTGACTGCAGACTGAATTAAAGGGACATCTAAATTAATTGCTGGGATAATCAGTCTTTTAGTGGGTGGGAGGAGATTGAAGCTAAATTCATAGCTGTCCAATTGTTCTCTCAAAAGTTGATCTACGCTTTCTGCAACCTCTTTTTCTACAGAAACTACTTCTCCATATTTTTCGATCAGTTCATCTACCTTTTCCATTTTGTCTTGGTAGGTAGTCAGCATTTCTACATTTGTTTGAGTTTTTTGGGTATCAATCACCTGCACCGTAGTTTGATCTGTAAAACGGTCTTGAAAATTATCAATCAAAAGCTGAGCATTGGTCACCAGGTACATCCCCAAAAAGATTGCAACAAAAATTACCACAAAAATCCTGAATTCTCCAAAAAATTTCTTAAAAGGTGAAGAAGAGGATCTTTTTTCTTCATATTCAGCTTGAATTTCGAGATCTGCGAGAGTTTGGTACATTTTGATGAGAGGGAATAAAATATCTCTTTCAAGTATATCCGCAAAGGAGAAAAAAGTAAAAAAAAATCAGACTTTCTTGCAATATTTGGGTTGACTATTCTTGAAAGTGATTCAGCATTATAGGATATCTCTCCTGAAATGGGAAAAGTCAGATAATTCTCTTGAAAAAAATCTCCAACTCTATATACTGCGAGGTGTCTTAAATGCTGACTTAGTTCAGTCGGTAGAACGCACCCATGGTAAGGGTGAGGTGACCAGTTCGATTCTGGTAGTCAGCTAAGTTAAAAATTTATAAGTATCAGATTTTTAGTTCTCTTTTTTCTCCCATGGCTTCAAGGACCAATAAACAAGGAATTGCCAAAAAGAAAGCCCAACAGCAAAAGCAGGCTTCAAGGACCAAAGGAGCTAAGAGATTTGATTATCCCAAAAGAAAACTTGATTTGGTAGATGGGAAAGAACGAGGAGTAATCGGAATAGTAAGCAATCCCAAGGGAAATGAATATCATCGATTTCTCAGAGGGAGAAAAATCTGTTGGGAGACCAGACTCAGAGTAGACCCCGATGGATATAGATATATCAAAACTCCTGCTGGAGGTTCAGAAACCGTTTTTGTGCCAGCTAGTGGGTGGACGAAGACGAAATTAAGAAAAAGTATGAGAGTAAAGAAATAAACAAAAAAGGGTCATAAATTTGGCTTTTTTTTGCTTCTGGTATTTTTTATTGACAAACCCTCTGTCGCTGTACAGCGACATCCCTCTTATCAAGGGGAAACACAACAAATGGAAACACAACAAATGGAAACACAAGTTGTTGGCTCCCCTAATAATTGATATTTTGTGGTCAAATTGTCATTCATAGCAGATCTATAGGTAGGGAATGTATTGTATAAAAGTTGGTATAATAAAGAAAGTCTGTCATCACGACAGACCTTAATTTCTCTTGGAAAACCAAGTAATTATTTCTTAATATAGAACTCTATAGTATAGAACTCGTCACTGGGAGAATCACTATCTCCTTCGAATTCCTTACGTATACGACCTTCTACACATTTCCATCCAGCTTGTTTTAATAGTTCAACAACCTGTTGCACTACCGTTTCATCATACCACATTATACATTCCTGATTGAACATACAGGAAACCTTATTACTATTACGGATACATATCCTCATGTATTTAATTCCATTTGTTGCTTGAAATAACAACAAACTATTTACTACTTGGGATACTTCTGTTACCTGTTGATCAAAGGATTTTTTTCCAAGATTGACAGGAATTTCTTGCGGTGCTACGAACTTAAATGTTTCCATAATTTTTTTAAATTATATTTATGTTTATTTGCCGTTTAGAAGGAATACCCTATTCTGACGGCACCAAATTCTTTTCTCTCAGGTAAGTTCACATTGTTCAAGTGTCCAAATACCGACACCTTCACTTTTGGAAACACCTCTTTGGAGATTTCCCCTGCGAAGCTGATTTTGTTCGTTCCCCAGTTTACATACCAAGCATACGCCCGAAAGGTAAACCCTTGATACGTTTTACTAACGCTTCCACGGGCAATGTAAATGTCCTGATTAGACGTAAGTGTACGTGCATAGCACAAGAATACATCAGCGTCTACCACACCCTTGCGGGCAATCGTCAGTTCAGGAGCAATCAGATTGATGTCCTTGGTTTGATCGAAGAAGTCCGCTTCCACGGTAGCATTTACTGACCATTTTTCCAACGTTTTCGTGTAGGAAGGCAGGAAAGCAAACACATTCGCCCCCGTTGTAGGATCCAGAAGATCTGAATTTCTACTGATGGTGAAGGAGACATCTTTGTACGAAGCTGTGATACCTGCACTAAGAGCAGGATTCTGAGAGAAGAAACCGCCTGTTAATGTAGAATTGGACATTGATTTAAAGGTCACATTCCCAGAGATCTTTACAGATTCTTTTACGTTTACGCTGTCTTGAGCATTAACACTTACTACGGAGATTAACACTGCTACTACGATGATTAACTTTTTCATGATTGTAATTTTTTTATTTATTATTGTTTTACTTTTTATTTTCCGTCTCCATTCCACCAACTTTTTGTTAGTTTCATATTGACACATATAGTATAGTTATAAAGTCAATATTTACAATGGTAATTTGAAAAATGTGTAGAAATGGTTCTACACACCTATATTTTATTACTTTATCACTGGGAAATCGAAAAAGATTTTACTTCTCCAATAAGTATTCTACCCCTTCAATATACGCTTCCAAAGACCCCCATTTTGTTTGATATTCAGCCATTTGCTGTTTTACAAATTCTTCTGCTTTTTCTCTGGAAACACTCCCTTTTCCTTCCAAAATTTCCAATCTATTCATCTTCAACAGTTCATCTAAATATTCCGCCCAATCTCTCATCGTCAAATCTCTCTCATACGCATATTGCAACTCCGCAAAAGCAAAAAACTGTTCACACAAAAGATACAGCTTTCTCAATTCATTTTCTAAGAGATAATTTTTCCCTACTTTTGCTTCGGAAAGCGTAATATTTTTTCTTTCGTGATGTATCATTCAGAGAGCTGGTTTATTCGCATCAGCTCTGGAAATGAGGATTTCTGGCGAAGTCATTCCTACCACGGCATAATGAAACTTATTTTGAATGGTTTGGAAAAATTCCACAGCCAGCACGTTTGATCCTTCATAGTCTATCGCAGTTGTAAAAAGCTCTTTTATCTTTTCATAAATATTTCTCTCATCAAATCTGATTTTTCTAACTCTTTCCATAAGCTGGTCATAATCTCTCTTCCCGCCAAAGGTTTTACCTCCTGTCAATCTTTCATCATCTAGGACATAGCCATGTTTTGTAAATTCTTCAATGATGCCATTTGCCCATTTACGAAAGTTGATTGCCTGAGGACTATTGACCTTGAAGCCCACTGCGATAATCATTTGCAGATTATAGTAATTTTTCGGCTTCTTGAAGCTATTTTCAGTCAGATTTCACGTATTTTCGGAAATTCCGAAATTGGCTTCTGTTTGCAGGGTTTCTCATTCTTTCAGTTCCCCATCTTGATAAATTTTCTTGATATGCTCAGAAACCGTGCTTTGAGCTTTCCCATACAACATTCCCATTTGTTCCTGATTCATCCAAATCGTATCTTGCCAGAAAAAAATGTCCGATAAGACGGTATGAGTTGCGATGTCAGAGTAGGTAATCCTTTCTAGCATATTGATAGAGAGAGTAAAACAAATGTAGTGTAGTTAAGCCATTTATTTTTTCAAGAAGATGTTTATAAAATTTTTGAGGGGAAATTAGGGAGAAAAAGGCTGAATTAAAAAAATCGTCAAAGATATGCAATGACGAATTTTCTTATTAAAGATGAAAATTTTTGACCAGTTTACTTAAGGATTCTTTGATGCTCTTACAACCCATAAAATAAGATGAATAGCCATAGATCCGATGAGCAAAAAGCCCACACCATCCATTTCTGGAGATATATAAGTAGAAAAGAATTTGTCTATGAGTTCATCAAATCCTGGATCTAATTCAAGCCACATTTGAAGAATACAAAGAAACATTCCTATTCCCATCGTAGGCCATCCAATTAAAAGGAATGACGCAGGATTAAACTTAGCAAAAAACGAGTAATACACGGAAAAGACGATGATACAAAGAGCTATTACTAAAAGAGCAATAGCAAACACATCAATAGTAATCATAATTTACCTCCTTTTTTTAAATTTATATTATTATTCTGTTATTTTTATTTTAACACACATAGTATACTCATAAAGTAAAGCTTTGCAAGAGATAGATGAAAAATGTGTAGAAACAGTTCTACAGGGTGGGTTTTGTACAAATGGGAAGCTGAAAGATTGAGGAAGAGTGGAAAAATATTTTCCTATCCTTTATTGTCCCAAATTTAGTTTTTTTATATCGCTGGCTATATTTCTTTCGATTTTTTTCAAATCCTTTTCTGCAGGTAAATATTCTGGCTGAATTCAGCTTTCTTCTAGATACTTTCTTACTCATTTATTGTTTTTTATATGTTCGTCAGTAATTTTAGACTCTCCAATGAGAGATTTGTGCTTCATGTTATGATTTGTCACTTCTGTAGCTAGATCTTTCGCCTTGATAGTGACGGTCGGTAAGACGTCAGCCAACGGTCAAGACTTAACTCATAATTTCTTTTTCATCTCTTGAGTAGTCTTGCCTCCAAAAAGAACGGTATCTCCCTTACTTCTAATTCTTCCTATCCCCGCACCATCTACACCCCTTTCATACGCCAAATCTTGAAATTCTTTTTCTGTGAGAGTCAGCTTTTTCCTCGCTCTAAGTCTTTCCATATCTAGCATTTTTTGTTGTATCAATTCTTGTCTTCTCGTTTGCACCGCGAAATATGCTTGAGCAAAAGCGATTTCTGGTTTTTCTGGATTCCCATTTTGAGCAATGAGATAGCAGGCATATCTGGTCAATTTGAAATCAGCAACTTCTCTTTTTCAACCTTTTCATAAATCTATCATTTTTCCGACCTCGGCAAAATGATCAGATACAGCAATATTACTGGTATTTACAGATATTTTTGCTTTTTCAATAACATTGATAAAATTTTTTCGCTGTTCATATCCAAGTACCGTCTGCAATTCTCTGGCTGTTCGATATTCCTTACCTCGTTCATCAGTTTTTTTAATCTTATCAAATGTTTGAAATAGGTTTTGTAGAGTCGCGTCTTCCATGATGTAATAAGAAAATATATGATAAATTAATGAGAATATAAAAATTTAACTCATCATTGCAAGAGATTTTTGACAAATAAAATATAAAAAACGAATTGATAATACAGAGTGAAAATATATACTAAAATGTCTCTAAAAAAAGCGTTTAGATATTTATTTCAAGAAGATTATGAAATTTACTAAACCTCCTTTGACTATCCTTGAGAAAATAGCTCTTTTGCAGGAAAGAGGATTGCAGATGAGTGATACTGAGCGTGTAGCAAACTATCTCAATCATATTGGCTATTTTAGGCTTACAGGGTATTTCAAATACTATCAAAATACGGAAACTAACCAGTTTTATGATGAGACTTCTTTTGATAAAGTGTTAGATTTGTATATTTTTGATAGAAAATTGAGACTTCTGGTGTTGGATGCCATAGAAAAAATTGAGGTATCTATTAAAGCACAGATAGAAGAAGTAATGAGTAATAAATATGGATGTTTTTGGTATACTGAGAAAGAACATTTCGCTCTGGAAACTGCTGGTGAAGCAGGGAAATATGATAGATTTATGGATAAGGCGAAAGAGACCAAAGAATTATCTACCCTCACCTTCGTTCAAGCTTATAATGAAAAGTATTTTGAAGAAGAGTTTTTACCAAGCCGAATGGTGATGGAAAGTTGCACGATTTGAGGTGTTTCCAGAATTTTCAGTCTTATCAATGGGGAAGACGCAAAAGAAATTGCAACAACTTACAATACCTATTATGTTGATCTCAGAAAATGGCTACAATTGGTTGTAAATGTGAGAAACATTTCTGCACATCAGGAAAGGCTACGAAATAGGAGATTTATAACCAAACCAAGAGTAAATGATGTAATTTTTAGAGAAAAATATCAGCTTCAAGAAACTGAATGAAAAATAGAGGTTGCTCCTACTATGTTTAATGTAGTTTTGATTATTCAGTATCTTTTAGAGTGTATCTCACCAAATAATGATTGGTTAGAAAGATTGGAAGCTCTGTTTGTTGAATATCCAGACATTTCTAAAGAGGCAATGGGATTTTTCGAGAATTGGGAAGAAAAATTCTCATAAAAAAAGAAACTGCCCGTCCCCCGCAGTTATTGCGGGGCGGCAGTTGTTCACTCATTATGATAATCTTTTTTTTTTGAATTGCAAGTCTTTTTCTACTTTTTTTCGACTTCTATCTACCAAATTTCCCTTCATTCATTTTCTCAACCTTCTACACACCGATAATATGCTAGGTAAACATACTGATATCAAAAAAGATTAGTTCTTTGCTAAAAAGGTAGTTGGAGCAGAATTCTCTTTATTTTCTCCTCAGAAATGAGCTAAATAATCTTCTATCACTCTCTGTCCAGCAGTTGAACTCAGTTTTAATGAAGTCAATGTCTCGCCATGGGTGACAGGAACTGCCAAAAGATAGTCTTTTCCTAAACCAGAAACACTCAAAGTCCAATACATCATCCCACTAGAATGCTTATACTTTCCTAAACTTCCATGCACGATAAACGAACTTGGATCAGATTTATCAAAGGATCTTGCAGTTTGAGGACGAGAAACTGGAGTATCAGATAAGATAGCATCAACATTCATACGAATTCTATCCATATTAGGAGCGGGGGCTGGTTTTCCATCCACCATAGGATAATATCCCGAAATTTCTTTCTCCAAACTAAGTGTTTCCTCAAAATGCGGAGCAAAATCTGCGAGTTGAGCATAAGGCATTGTAGTAGACATTCCATATCTTGCCAATAAAATTGCATTATCTTTAACAAACTGTCCTAAAAACTCATATACTCCTATTTCACTCCATGGTTTAGCAACATTGGCATCTACGATAAATTCACTACCATCTTGGTTTCTCGCTAAGGATTGAAGGAGTAAAATTTCAACTTCTTTTGCATACTTTGAAGGAATATCATACATCGTAGCCAGATAACGATACATATGTTCTACAGTAAATTTTAGCATTTCTCTATTTTTAGTATCATTCAGAGAATAATCTACCCACTCTGTCATTCCTTTTTTTCATTGAAAAAATAGTTCTTCTGCCTCTTTTACTCTATCAGCTTGGGATTTTGCATCATACATTCCTTTGCCTGCAATTCCTGCTCAAAATGCCAAGGCGATCAGCAACGCATTTCTGATTTTTGCTTTCTGTTGAGTTAATTTGGAAGGGGGACGATGAGCGACCATAATTGCCATTCCTGGCTCTTTGGAACTAGCGGAAAAGACCTGTGTCGCTCAGGACTGTTTGATCATCTGTTTGATTTGTGCTTTGGTATCTCTTCTGGAGGTATTGAGCAGATAAAGCTGACCTGCTTTTACAGACAGATTTTTCCCTTCGCTGAGGGGGATTTCCATATCTCTTTTTGCTACATATCCTGCTCTAATCATTCACGGAAATACTCTCTTCCCGTCTTCAAGTATTCAGTCTTTTGGATCTTTGATATACTCTATTTGCACTTCAAAATCTTCTTTGTTCAAGCCTAAAATTTCCAGTCCGTTTTCCAGTCGAGCTATCTGAGAAGCACTCTTGTAGGCGGGTAAAAGTTCTTGTTCTAACTCCTCCGCAGTCGGAGCGGTGAAGGCATCAAAGATCACGTAATTTCCTTTTAGGTAAGAGGTATTTCCCATTTCACGAAGCGTCTGCACATCTTCTTCGGGTGAAAAATTATCTATCGTGCCACCCAGCCACAGAAACGTGGAATCTTCCAATCCCTGCGTCAGATTATTCGCACTCCCTTTCCCTTTGATGATCACTCCTTCACCCGTATCCACCAAAGAATTATGCTCAGCCACGGTATCTCTCGCGAGTTCGGTCATCTCGTAGCTGTAATCCTGAGCGATGTAATGCACAGGTTTGTGGATATTTCTCAGAAGGAGGTCAGCTTTTTCTCCTGTTCCACTTCCGTGATCTACCACATTTTTCCCGATGAATTTTTGCAAAGCTCCACGATTATCCGTAATCAGATTTTTTCCTCTCTGGTAATACACGTATTTGGGGTCATTGACTACCGCTTCATAGAGTTCAGCTCCTTTGCCTTGGTACAAAAAATAGGCTTCAGGTTTTCGGCCTGATGAAAAAATGCTTTTCAAAACTCTGTCCTTTTCATCGCGAGAAAGGAGTTCTGATTTATCCATATATATATCTGATTTATTTGTGCTATTCATCCGTTTCACGTTTTCGGGTTAAATCAAAGAGTGAGGAGAGAGTTTTATGCAACATTTTACTTTTGATCAGCAGTCCCATCATCTCTTTCTCGCCATACATCATCACGGCAACTTTGTCATCTCCATACAAATCAATCTCATTAGAAAGAGAAAAAAGCGGATCTGCAACGTATTTCAGCTGAGTGAATTTCGTGGAAGGGTCTTTACGATCGGTGGGGATATAGTCCAAAGTTTGCTCTTTTTGACCTGACAACAGGACTTGTGCGGTGATCTTCTTTTTGATTCTCGCGGGTAGATACTCGTGATTCAAATATCTCTTCAGATTTCTATCAATCTCTTCATATCCGAGAAAGGCTTTCAAGGTAGTGCCTGGGTAATTCAAGGTATCTTCATATAGCATTTTCAGTCCGTCCAATCCTTCATAAAACTGCACGCTCGGCTTCTCGCCAAATAAGGTACTCATCGCCAAAAGTTCTGGCATACTCTCGGAAAGGAGTTCAGCTTTTTCTTGGGCGATTTTCAAGAGATTCTTGGGAGAGGTGGCGGAATAATGCACGACCTTATTTTTGGTCACCGTCAGTACAATGTTTCTTTTCTCCAACGCTTGCAGACAGGAATAGACCGTCACGCGATTTTCCTGTAATTTGCGGGCAATTTGACTCGCAGGAGCTAGTCCGAGTTCCAGAGTGGCGAGGTAGACTCTCGCTTCGAGTGGGGAAAGTCCTTGCTGTTGTAGGGTATTGGTAAGCATTGCATTTTGATGAACTATAAAATGTAGAATAGGGTCTACACTTCTAGTATACTCAGAAAGGGGAAATTTTGCAAATTTTTGAGGGGAAAATGAGAGGGAAAAATCTGAATTAAAAAAACCACTCTAGATTTATAAATCTGAGAGTGGAATGTGAATTTTTATTCACACATAGGGTCGGTGATAGTTTTTGCTGCCAGTATTGCTTTTCTAAGTACGGACTTAAGCGTTGCAATCCGTTTACAATCTACTTTAGATGTTCCCCAGAAACTATCAATTTTTTCCTTTTCTTTCGCACAATACGTGATAAATTTTCTTTTATCTACCTCTTCTATGTTTTCATAAAAGTTTGTGTGTTTTGTACGTCCGTAACCGCCAGCCTTACTTGTAGCGATATGACAGTGAGAAATAGTGTTATTACCAAATGTAACACTATACACTAACCCCATTGTATTTAGATAATAATCATCGAGGAAACGCTTTCCTTCAGGATTTTTCATTGTTCTTTCAACCGATACGCCATTCAATGTTTTGCTTTTAAAGGTTCCTAGTTCTTTATCACAAGTCTCAAATTCACGTATTACTTTTTTATCTGGATTTTCATAAGGGTTTATAGCCTTATCAAATTCTTTTAAAAGTCGTTCCATGTTTGGATCATTGAAATCTTCATCAACGAATTCTAAATCAATATTCTTCTTTTTAATATTGTTTTTCCAATCAGTACCAGACATTCTTAGTCCCGTTACAACCTTAAGACTATCCGCAATTTCCTTCCTTTTTTTTGCTTTTTCTTCTTCGATTTCTTTGTTCTTTTGCGTTATAGTTTTACCTGTTTCAAGGAATGCTTTTATATCTTTAAGCACTCGCTGTTTCGATACCGCCATATTCAGATGTTGACCATCATGTGCTCGTTCTGCAAACGATTCATCACCTTCATAACGATTTTGATACTCTTGATACTGTTGTTCTAACCTACATTGCCCTCTGATTTCCTTATCTAGATCACTGATGCTTCTGAACAATACATCAAGCGAATGGTCGACAACTCCATGAAATTCGCTTGTATGATAGTGTTTCTTTATCCTGATTGCTGATCCTTCTTGAATAAAGGTACATTCAGGCATCACTTCTTGTAATTTTTTTACTTTTTCTGTTAAATTTTCCATTTTAATTTTCTCCTTTTTTTAATTTATATTTATTTTTTTGTTATTTTTATTTTAGTACACACAGTATACTCAGAAAGTCAAGATTTACAAGAGGGAGACATTGCTGTCCAAATAAAAATCAGATTATAGGAATTAAAAAAGTGCTTGTTGGATTGGTCCATACCTAGCATATTGTGAGATTGTTGTTAGGTTTTGGGGCGTTAGCCCCAAAAGATCAATAATCTTTAATCTCATTAAAATTCCTACTGAAAATATTCTTGAAA
>JAISKI010000054.1 GCA_031261265.1 Candidatus Peribacteria bacterium | reverse complement strand
CATCAATCTTAATATTATACAAGTCTTCTCCAAATCTTTCACCCGGTTTTGTGTACACTTTTCCATTCACATATTCTATAATAGAATTGCCAGCAACAGAATTATCAATCTGGGAAGCTATAATATCTCCATTTTTGCAAAAACTTTCTTCATTAAAGTAAATTCTTTCATCCTCATTGAAATCCGAAATCTTTTGAAAAAAATCTGATTTTTCTTTTTTAATATATATATAATACTTTCCATTTGCAGTATCTTTAAAAAATACAACAAGCTTTTCTCAATATTGATATACCTCATAATTTTCATTAAGCTCTATGGAGCTCCCTGTCTCATCAATAATCATATTATCCCCATTAATCAAGGGAATACCATTAGGAGTTTTAGTAATACGAATAGATTGAACAGGATTTACCTGAAAGATTTGTTGAGAAGTCTCTTCTCTGTTTGATGAAATTTTGTCAAATGATGTCATAAACATAATATTAGGAAATAAATCTACTCTTATTATATACATTTCACCATAAAAAAGCAAATTTTAAACCACAATATTTCAATACTTCATAATCTTTATGAGTTGAGTATTGCTTAATTACCTAATTGAAGCATCTTTTTTTAGTTAATCATTTGTTATTTTTTCATGTTTTTTTAGGGATTGACTCGATTTTCAATGTTGATTTTTCCATATCATGAAAATATATCCATCTTTTTGAAACTTTGAATTTCCTATATACTAAAAAAACATTTATCAATTTATACAGCCTAAGTATTTTTTCTCTTTCTGCTTTTTTTGCCTTTTTTTCATCTGAATCGTTAAACAACTTTTCTACAAATAATACCGTCACGATTATCCCAATCATTTCAGTAATTATACCGTCAGTCAATCCACAATCATCAAAAAAAGCTTTTAATATAACTATCAAAATAATAAGTATTAAAGCTACAATCCAAGATATTTTATACTTTATAAACCAATTTTTTAGATTTTCCATACTATTTCTCCTTGTTAAAATATAAATTCCTCATTCTTTCTAAAAGCCAATTAATTACATTGATTTGCTTCACCCATTCATAATTAGTTTGTGAATATTCGTAGTCAACACCACCTTTTCATAATTATCATTTATGGTTAAAGTCTGAATTTACGAAGTTCAAAATCTCTTTTTATCATTGATTATTTTTGAGAAGAGCTAAAATTTTTTTCAATGGTGAAATAACTATATTATTTTATAAAGTCTTTTCAATGGAATATTGTTTTCCATTCATCGGCAGGAGTGGGAGGAAGTCGCGGAGGTGGACAAATTCGGCGGATTTTTCATTCCTTTGTCAAAAAAGTTTTTATTGTATAATTATTTTAAAGGAAAGCAAGTGGAAAAATAAACTAGAGCTTGAAAAAGTAAGAAGATACCTTATTATGCAAGTATAAAATTTATAACTTAATTAGAATGTTATGGTAAGAAAAGACAAATATGTTACACCAAGTGTGACCCAAAAATTGCAAGATTTGGGGTATAAAGTAGCTGATTGGGACGATTCTTCTACAAGGATTTCACAAGAGGTAAAACAAGTCTTATCAAGTGCATCAAAAAAACAAAATGATAATGCAGGGTATCCTGATCGTATATATTGTAATAAAACAAAAAAGCTCTTAATTTTAGTTGAAGAGAAACCAGATATAAAATCTCATGATATACCAAATATAGAAAAATGAGCAATAGCTGGTATAAAATGGTATTTAGAAAGATTTATGAATAAAAATCTTCCAAATTCTTTAAAAAGTTTCTTCAATTCTTGGAAGATTTTATGAATAGCTGTCAGTGGTGATTTATCTGTTGAATATCAGCATAAATTCACTTGTTTTTTATTGAATACAAAAAATGAAAAAATTGAATTATTAAATCAAATAACAAATTTTACGACGGAAGACTGATTTCTAGCTGTTTTTAATTCCTTTGATGAGGAAAGACATATAAGCTCTATTAGTAAATCTAGTAAGGACATAAATAATTTGCTTCGCTCTATTGATTCGCAAAAAAGACCAATTTTACTTTCGGCTTTAATGATATGTTTGCATAAAAATAATAGTATTCAAAATGATTTTTCAGAACATTACAAAACCTATAATTCAAAAACTATTATTACAAATATTATCCCAACTATAATGGATATTTTAAAAAAAGAATGAATTCCACAAGAAAAATTAGATACTTTGGAAACTGAGCTTGCTTTTTTAAAAACAGATCAAACCTTAAATAATAGTGATATTTTAAAAC
Source organism: Candidatus Peribacteria bacterium (assembly GCA_031261265.1). Next base: position 22,980 of record JAISKI010000054.1, on the reverse strand, counting down.
AAATTCTGAAGGAACTTGAAGAAAATGTAATTCCTTTATTTAATGAAAGCTTCGCTACAAATTCTAATTATGATATTTTATGAAAATTTTATGAAGAATTTTTGAAATATGCGGGTGTCTCAAATGTAAAAAAATGAATTGTTTTGACCCCAAGACATATTACAACCTTATTTACAAAACTTGTTCCATTAAAGGACGATGATAGAATTGTAGATTTATGTTGTTGAACTGGTGCTTTTCTAATTGCAGGAATGAATGCTTTATTAAATCAAATAAATAAAAGCAATAGAAGTGATAAAATTGATGCAATAAAAAATGTAAAAACTAGACAATTATTAGGTTTTGAAGTGAATTCAACAATGTATATTTGTGCTATTTCTAGTATGCTTTTTAGATGAGATGGAAAATCTTCTATTTATAATTATGATTCTATAAAAGATCAGAGAACGGATGCGGTTTTAAGAGATTTTAGACCAACTATTGGCTTTATCAATCCTCCATATTCTTGAAAAGAAAATAATACTGACCCAACACCAAAAGAAATTACATTCTTAACTAAACTTTTAGATAATTGTAGTAGGTATGCGGTCATGATTGCTCCTTTATCAGTTTATTTTAAAGATGATGAAATTAGAAATCAAATTTTACAAAGGCATACATTAAAATATGTTATAAATATGCCGAAAGATCTATTTCAACCAAACGCAATGACAAATACTGCTGTTGCAGTTTTTGAGACAAATAGAGCTTTTGATTACGAAAACGATGAAGTTTTATTTTACGATTTAAAAGAAGATGGGTTTGTTTTATCAAAAAACAAATGAAGAACTGATGTTTACAATAAATGGGAAAATTTTGAAAAAGATTTATTAGATTCTTTGCAAGACAAAAAGCAACCAGATGAGATAAATTTTGTGAAAACTAAAATAAAACCAAATGATGAATGGACTATTTATGCACATTCCAAAACTGATTATTCAACTTTAAGTGAAGATGATTTTATAAAAACTATTAGTGATTATATGATTTTTGCAGCAAAGAAAGATTTGGGAATTTTGGATGAGAAATTGACAGAAATGGAAAAAATTGAAGCAATAGGAAATTATTTTAGTGGTAATACATGAATAAACATAAAAACTAAAAATGAAAGAACTGGTAAAAAAATAGATATTACAAAGTGGAGTGATAAATTTAAAGTTGGTAAAGAGTTTGATTGTAAAACAACTCCACATTTAATTTGACTTGAAGTTACGGGCAAAGGAGATATTCCATATATCACAAGGACGGCTTTCAATAATTGAGTAGATGATTTTATAGAAGATAATGAGTATATAATAAATAAATGAAATTGTATTACTATTTGAGCTGAAGGTTTGTTTGCTTTTTATCAAGAAGAAAAATTTGTAACAGGTGTAAAAGTATATACTATAAGACATAAAAAACTGAATAAGTATAATGCTTTGTTTATTTGTAGTATATTAAATAAAAATATTTACAAATATAGTTATGGTAGAGCCAGAATTTTAGATAAGATAAAAGAAGAAGATATTTTACTCCCAATAAATAAATATAAAGAAATAGATTGGGAATATATGGAAAATTATATAAAATCTTTACCTTATGGAGATTTGATATGAAACAATTAAAAATAGCAAACTTGGCAGAATTTAAAAATTGGATATTGAAAGATCATAATTGATTTCAAATTTTTGAAAGGAATGATGGTCTTGATATTCAATGTCCTTATGATGCTCCTGTTTCTATAATTTTTGAGAATGAAAACAACATTGAAGAAGTAATTTTAAATGCAATTGAAATTTTTGAAGATTTTAATGCTGATGAAAAATTTAATGAATATTGGTCGTTTGACTTTCAAAAAAGAGAATGATTCACTGCAAGTGAGTTTTTAAGAATGTTGATAAATGATGAAGGAGAACTGCATGAAATGGCAAAAGAATTGAGAGAAGTTATATAAAATCTCTGCTTTATGGTGATTTAATTTAGATTAAAAGTAAGAGAAATGATTTCAAAAGGTAAGTATTTATAATTTAATTTAAAAATATGCTTGATCCTATAACAACAAGTTTAGCTACTGAAGCCTGAAAACAAATTATTGATTGAACAAAACCTCAACAATGAATATTTTTTCAGTATATATTTCTAAAATGGTTATGAGGCAAAAAAATGTCTATATTTAATGAAGAAGCCAGAGCAGAAAAGGAAAATGCCTATGAATTAAAAAAGATTGAATGAAAAATTTCACAACAACAGATAATACAGGCATTACAGGAAAATGATAATCAAATTGATTATATGAATTTGTTTCGCACTTTAGAAAAGGCTATCCCTAAAATTGCAAAAAGTGCAGAGGGGAATGTTGATGATGATAAAGTTAAAAGATTAAAAGACTTATCAAAAGATTTTAGTAGTGATGAAATGCAAGAAGTTATTGCTGGAATTTTGGCTTGAGAGTATAATCAATCTGGAAGTTTTTCGTTAAAAACTATGGATATTGTAAAATCTTTATCAAGAGAAGAGTTAAATTTATTTAGAAAATTTTGTTGAATAGTTATAAATTGAGAATTTTGCTTTTGAAACTTTTTTCAATTATCAAATGAAAATCATCTAAAGTTACATAAGAAATGAATTTCATATGATGATTATTTATATTTACAAGAATTATGATTATTTATTTGATCAGATACAGCTCAGAAAATGTGAGATAATACATGAAATAGTTATGATTACTTATTTACTGTTGCCAATAGAAAAATCGTTTTACAATTACAAAAAGCCATTACTTTCAGTCATCAGTCAAAATTAACTAAAGCATGACAAGAATTATATAAATTGATAGAACCAGTATTTGACGAGGAATTATTCAATATGTGTAAAAATGAATTAATAAGACAGTGATTTGAAGAAAAATAATTTACTTCACTAGATTTCACCAATGAAAACCAAACTCCAAACTGCCATCAAAAAAATCCTACAAAACTATGATTATCTTCATCTTTATGCAATAACTCAACTTGCAAAAAATGAATGATGAATTAAAAGCGATCTTCCAAATGCTGAAGATGTCATCAATGCTCTTATTCTAGCAGATATAAAGACCAATTGAACACATTCAACCTTTATAAAAGTCTGACTAGAACAATACGCACTTAGAAAAGAAACTGAACTGGATAACTTGTATTCTTTTTTGAAATGCAGGCTAAATACTTTTATATTCTGGGAAATCAATCATCACGATATTGATTATTCTAAAGAACTCTTTTGAAAAGATATGTTTAGTGAAAATGAGGTTCTTTTAAGTATGCTTGCTACTTTACAAACCACTTGAAGGATAAAATCTTTTACCCCTATATCAAATAAGCAAGTGGTAGTTGGTTTTGTGTAAAAGCTATAAAATTACCTCCCTCATCTCTTCCCTCAACTCCTCCTCACTCAACTGACTACTCGCTATCTCACGATACACCTCACAACTCCTCAACAGCTCCGAATGAGTCCCTCTTCCCACGACATTCCCCTGATCAAGCACTATAATCTGGTCGGCGTGCTTTATCGTCCCGACTCTCTGAGCAATAATCAACACCGCAGCTTCCTTGGTAATCGGTTTCAAAGCCTGTCTCAATGCCAAATCCGTCTTAAAATCCAATGCAGAAAAGCTGTCATCAAAGATGTAAATCTCCGGCTTCTTGGCAATCACTCTGGCGATAGAAAGTCTTTGCTTCTGACCACCACTCACATTACTTCCTCCCTGAGCGATAGGGGCATCATAGCCTTCTTCCATTTCTTCGATAAAGTCGCTCGCCTGAGCCGTTCTTGCGGCATTTTCCAACTCTTCCAGAACTAAATCTTCGCTTCCAAAGCCGATATTGCTCGAAACAGTCCCGCTAAATAATACGCTTTTCTGGGGGACAATTCAGATTTTTTTCATCAATACTTCTGGGTCATATTCACGGACATCTAGCCCATCTACCAGCACTTGTCCTGCACTTACATCATAGAGCCTAGGAATCAGATTGATTAAAGTCGATTTTCCGCTACCCGTAGAACCGATAAACGCGGTCGTCTGACCTGCCTTCGCGATGAAACTCAGATGATTGAGCACAGGTTCGGAACCGTCCGCATAGGTGAAGGAAACATCGCGAAATTCCACTTCTCCGTGTTTGTCCGCTGGTGGAGTCTGAGGATGTTTGGGAGGCTGAATGCTGAGAGGCATATTGAGGACTTCTGTAAGCCTTTTTCGAGAAACCGCAGCCCTTGGAACCATAATAAAGAGCATCGCCAAAAACATAAAGCTCATCATCACTTGCATTGCATATTGCAGAAATGCCATCATATTTCCCACTTCTATCGCCCCACTTTCAATCGCACTCGCCCCAAACCGAATAATTCCCAGCGAAGTAAAATTCAAAATCAACGAAATAAAAGGCGACATCAGTCCCATCGTTTTATTCACAAAAAGGTTCAGCTTTGTCAGCTCTTTATTGGTCTCTGCAAACTTGTCTTCTTCGCGTTTTTCTCTGTTGAATGCTCTCACAACCCTCAGTCCCGTCAGATTTTCTCTGGCGACCAGATTGAGCTTATCTACCAATTTTTGCAGAAGGGTAAATTTCGGAATAACAATCAGGAACATCATCACCAGCACGACCAGCAGAGAGGCAATCGCCAACATAATAATCCGCGTCATCGAGGGAGCCGTATCCAGAGCCTTCAATATCGCTCCGACCCCCATCAGCGGAGCCTGCAAACTCATTCTCAGCACCATCGTGATTACCATCTGAATCTGATTGACATCATTCGTGCTACGGGTAATCAAAGAAGAAATAGAAAACTGATTGAGTTCCGTGATAGAGAAACTCATCGTCTTAGCATAGACATCTTTTCTCAGCGTTTTAGCCAGTCCCGCACCGATTCTCGATGCGAAAAACCCTGCTATAAGCATTCCACATCCACCGATGACGGCGATGAGCAACATTCGCAATCCTTGGGTCAAGATGAAATGTTGGTCGCCTCCTACGATTCCACGGTTGACGATTTGGCTCATCATATCAGGAAGTTGCAACGCCCCTCGAACTTGTAGGGATAGTCCTGCGAAGAGGAGGAGAATTTGCCACCGATAGTGGCTGAGATATTTGAGGAATTTCATTAGTTGATTTTTCATAATTAAAATGAACGATAGCAGGGATTCTACACATTTTACTGAGATAATCAATAGGGAACTACCTTTAATTAACCTTAAAAAAAGAGATACTTCCAAAAGGCATAAATCCTTCTGGATTTTTCCTCCCATTTCAGTATATAAGAGGCAGTCGGATTTTTCTTCTTTAAAATCAGCCTTTTAATCCCTTATACATAAAAGCCATGGAAGGAGCAAGACTCGTGAGCGAACTCATCCAAACTCACCAACCCAAAGAAATCCTTGACCTCAAGGCGAGAAAAGGATATTTTAGTATTCTGGCTGCGAGCTATGGAGCTCACGTAGATGTAGTAGATGATGTGAAAAATAATGGAGAATACCCAGACTACCTCAAAACCCATCCTAATATTACCTTTTTTGATTCCAAAGTAGAGGAGTTCAAGTTTAAAAAGAAATATGATCTCATTATCGTAAAACATATCGCAATGTTCTATCCAAAAACCTTCATCATTGATGAGCTAATGCAACACATTCACGATCATCTTAATCGCGGAGGAATGACCTTCATTACCTATCATTTCCCAGATTCTTATGCCATCACAGCCAATCCAGAGCTTTATAAATATGATTTGAATGACTTCAAAGGGTTAAAAGGAAAATTCCTCACCAAGGATTTCTGACAATATTACAATTCCGTTTCAGGGGCAAAAGGCGAACAATTTCATGTTGGATATATTGTTTTACAGAAGCAGTAGAGTGGGAGTTGATTAACCAAAAACTTTAAAAATGAGATTTACTTCCTAGTTCCAATAAGAAAAGAAAGGTCTACCTATACAGCAGACCCCTTTTTCGAAACTTCATTCACCGATAACCTTGTTATATACAGTTCGGTGTATGATGGTATGTAGAGTTGGAAGTTCATTACCAGACATATGAACTTCCTTGGATTCGACCAAGTGGAATTTAACATGAACAACATCCCCCTTGTTCAACCCTTTACAAATTTCCGTCTTGTTCGTGATACAGTCCCCAAGTAGAGGATGGGTAATAGCAATTCCTCCCAAATAAATCTTCTGGACAGAGAAATCAAACACAGATTCTTGGTCAAGCGTGCATGTCACTCTTTTATCCCTCGCTCGGCAAATTTTTACAGGAATATTTTGTGGACACCACTTAGTAAACTCTAATCCAGTTGAGATATTCTTGAATTGTAATTCTTCAAAAATACATCCTTCCGTATCCATCAATGCATCCCTTTCTCTCAAATAGATAGCTTTTTTATTGCCGTACTTTTTTGTAAGACGCTCTTCCTCTAGCTGTCTTGCAAGTTGTTTTTCTTTTTTCTGTTTCCGTTTCTCCAATTTGCTCGGAGTAAAAAACACGAAATAAGTAATTCCCAATAGAATTACAATACCAAGAAATACTACCATAATTACCTCCTTTTTTTAAATTGTTTTTACTATATAATTTTGTTTCTATGAGTGAATAATAATTATCTATATAGTAAAGTCAAGTAAAAATAGAGTAATATGATATTGATTTACATTGACAAATAAATACAATACTCTCATATCTCTTTATCATTCATATTCTCCGATGAAACAAGAACTCTTCGCAAACGGAAGCTATCTCTGCTATGATGACTATCAAATAGAGAAAAACCCAGATTTAGTAAGTTTTTTAAAAAGCGACATCCTAAAAGAAATTGCAGAGACTTTTGAAAAGAAAATCATTGTCGTACTGGGGTGAGATGGGACCATGCTTACTGCCATCAGAAGTAATTACGATAAAAATCTCCCTTTTTTAGGAGTGAATTTCTGACATAAAGGATTTTTATTAAATGCAAAAGAGATGATAAAAGCTGGCACAACATTTGTGGAAAGAGCATATCCTCTGTTAGAGATACAAGCACAAAATAACGGGGTCACCAAAACAGATATTGCAATAAATGAAGTGGATATAAGGACGAGAACTGGGAAAATGGTAGCTTTGGATGTTTCTTTATCGGATCAACAAAGTATTACTATCAAAGGAGATGGGATCATTATCTCTACTCCAGCAGGTTCTACAGGATATAATAGCTCTCTATGATGACCTATTGTCCCTCACACCTTCCCTGCATTTGTGATCACTCCAAAAGCTCCTTGGGAGCCAAAAGGACAAAGATCCATCTTAGTAGAAGATTCCAAAATTATTAAAGTTAATAGCACAGGCAGAATCCCAAATACAGAAATATATTGTGATGGAGAAGAATTATTAGTCACCGACAATGACCAAGAAACCCATATAGTAGTGAAAAAAAATCTGAATCCGATCACGGTGTTAATTGCTTCGGACTACTTGCCAGAGCGAGACGGAAAAGTCTTTGGAGAACTCGGATTTCAAACAGGAAAATAATCTTTTAACGAGCCAGCCATTTTCTCAGATCGTAATCGATATCTCCTGCAGAATAGACGATGATAATTTCGTTGTCTTCAGCTTTTTTTATGATATTTTCCACCTCTTCAAAAGTTTTCAGATAGGTACTATCCGTATGCTTTGCAAAAGCTACCCCCAATTCTTCTACATTTTTAGGAGTGCCATAGCTTGCCGAAATCTTCTGGAATCCTCCGAAATCTTCTGCAATCTTATTAAAGTTTTCTCTTGCAGCATAAATGTTATAGATATAACGCTGGTCATATCCTTTCATTGCTTCAGGAAAATCATTTCGTCCCTGCAAAATTCTGTGCATCTGATGAGGCTGAAAAATACAGATCAGCTTTTTTTCAGAAAATTTTTCCTTCAACGCTTGAAATCCCACTTCTAAACTCTCTGCCACATGCCCATAATCGCTGAAAATCATGGTTCCCTGCTCCGTGGTGGTGAGGAGTTCCATCCTTCTTCGAATCCCGCGAAATTGAGTGATCCCCGTCTTGATTTCTTCTGATTTTTCACCTTTGGTGAGTTCATCCAAAAGTGCGAAGACGAGAGAGGCATTTTGCTGTTGGTGATCTCCTCGAATATACTGAAAATCAAAATGTTGCTTTTCGACAATGACCGCCTTCGGATCCTGTAAAATCGCTTCATCCAGCAAATTCCCAAACGTGAAAACCTGCTGTTTTACCTTACTCACCAAGGTTTCAAAGGCTGAAGCATAGTCAGCAAAATCCTTAAAATAATCGGTGTGATCCAGAGTGATATTCGTGATAATCGCATAATCCAAATCAAGCGTGAGAAAATGTCTCTGATATTCACAGGCTTCCACAAAAAAAGTATATTTTTTTACCAGTTCATAATCGAGCTTTTTCCCTGTGAAAATAAATTCGAAAATATTTTTTAGATGAGCGGATATCCCATGATTCTCCAATACATAACTCTTTCCTCAAAAATCAGGGACTAACGCTCCGACAATCCCGATCCCAAAATCTGGCAAAATTTCCTTCGCTACTGTGATCGCCATGGCACTACTACTGGATTTTCCGTTTGTTCCCGTGAAACCGATCGTTCTAAAATATTTACTCATCTCCCCCAAAAACTCAAAATAATCCCAGATGAGCAGGGGAGCGTGCTGTTCTTTCTTTAGCCTTTTTGCCTCTAGGACTTCCATACTTTCAGCGGTCGCAGAGGAATAAATCACAGCATCCTCAGCCTTCACCTGATAGTTTCCATGAGGAAAAATCTGAATTCCTTGCTCTTCCAAACGTTCTGTGAGTTGGGAGGGAGTATCATTGATTCCAATCAGATTTTTAAAGCCTAAATCTCGCAGGATTCCCACGATATTGGACATTCATGCTCCACCCGCTCCGACCAAGACAATATTTCCGTTCATGTTGATAAAAAGATAAGTAAAATTTCCTACTCTCCTATCATAAAAATCGCATGAAAAATTGCCACTCATTTTTTATCACTTCTTCAAAAGTTGAGAAAGTAGTATGCTAATGCTAGATAAAAATCTTTCACTTTGTTTTTTTGAAAATACTCTTGACTCAGATACGATAATTTGTATAATTGTGTGCAGTTTAATAAAAGAATTACAAAATTAATAAAATTAAAGGTATGATTATTTTAAATTCAGGGGTAGTAAGTTTTAGTCTAGGAGAGAGACAGCCCAACACAGAATCCTCCAATTGGTATGACAATCCAAGAGGTGTCAACGAACATCTCACGGACCTCAAGAGCTTTACGGAGCTTCTACAAGAAAGGGCAATTGCCCATAATCAGAGAGATGAAAAGCTGAATCACTTCTTCATAAAAAAAGATTTTTCTCTTTTTATAGAAGATTCTGATCTGCCTCTTCATCAAGATCCCTACCAGGATGCATTATTCCATCTTGATGAATTTGGTCAATGTTGGACGGTTAGTCATGGGGCTCATGGAAATTCTTCCACGATACAGCGACTTCCTTCCTACAAGGTAGTTTGTCCCGAATGTGGAAAAGGATGGGATTTGACGAATATTACAGATTATCTTCCATTAAATGATGCCTTTGAAGGATTTTATGCGGAAGAATTCATGGGGAAACCTTTGAAAGAAGTCTGGTGTGCCTTTGCGGAAAAAACAGACGCAATGTACAGACCCCCTGTAGATCATCGAGTATCAAATCCTAATCACATTGATACAACTCCTCATCCAGAATATAAGGAGTTAGCTATCAATGCTGGTGGCTACATTCCAGATGACACAGGAAAAACGAGTCCCAATTACCTCATTCAAAAAGGGGATGCTGTTCACTTTTGGATTACTCGCTTCTACCATAAAGATTGTTATCAAAATATGAACAATCAAGAGATGGAAGATGCATTTAGGAAAACATTTGAAAAAGCTGGATATCAAGACATTCGAATCTCCCGCATTGCAAATGAGTATTGCTCATGTTCCTATTGTGCAAATTGGTTCTTGGTAAATACTACACTAGGAACGATCAAGGTTGGATGGAGAAAGAGGGTGATCAATATCGAACTCTCGGAAAGTTTCCTACTTTCACTATCTGCCAGAAAAGGAGATGTTGCGAATCTGTCCACATTACTTGGATCAGAAAATGTGACAATCGGACAAAACTATATTCATGCTTGGGGCTGGGAAAAATGTGAAGAATATCTTCGCAGAATCCGGGAAGCGTATGAATAAGAATTCAAGTGTAGCAATCGATTCTGGTTGCTACATTTTTCTTGTACGAATTTTTAGTTGATTTTTTATCCTGATTCAGTATACATCATACGATACCTTATGCCAGGGTGATGGAATTGGTAGACATGCTAGACTCAAAATCTGGTAACTTCACGGTTGTGTGGGTTCGAGTCCCATCCCTGGTAGGTATAGTAAAAGCTCTCTTTAGGAGGTCTTTTTTTTATCCTTCAGATTTTTCCTCTATTTCTTCCTTTCCTCCTTCCTTTCCTCCTTCATTCTCTCCCACTTGTAGGACCAATACCTCCTTATATTTCTCATACGCCTCTCTAATAAAATCTGGGGCTTCATACTTGGGAAAAAGAGACTGCCCAAGCTGGAGTTTTACATGAGCTTGCTCAGCGATTTTTTCATTATTAGCTATTCGCTCGCTGATTTGCTCTTCTTTATATCCGTTGTCCAAACAGATTTTTCTGATTTCTTCCTCTGTCATAATGTGGTACTGCCCAGCAGGTTGCCTGCGAGCCTCGTCATACATCTTCATATTGTCTTTGATGGCCAATGCCATTTCCCACGTTTTTTTGTCCTCTTTTTCTGGATAAAAGTAGTTGTTATTTACGATACAGGGAGTGTCTGTCTTCCTAGAAAGGTGGAGCAGAAACTGGTTAATTTTCGGCAATTCAGTAAAAATCTGTTCATCCTGAGCGGTAATCTCCAGATAGCAGTTCTGCGGAAAAAGCTCTTGAAGCATTTGGTGAATCTCCAAAATATTGTCTTCACTTTCTCCACTATTGATCATCTTTCCGATCCAGCTTTCTGTCCCTCCATAAAATACTATCAACCCTTCACAATATTGCTTCAAGACGTTAAAATCAATCTTTGGCTTGTCCTGCATCCCTTCCTGATTGGCAAACGAGGTTAATTTCATGAGATTATAATAGCCAGGATCGGAAGATGCCAGCAAACAAATATTTCCGATAGCCTTCCCCAAATGCATACTTTTGATATCCAGGACAAAACCGAGCTCTATCCCAATAATGGCATTAAGTCCCTTCCCCTCAGGATCTTCCTTCACTGTATCTTTCGCAGAAAGATAAAAAGACGGTACGCCATACATTCCATAATAATCTGTGATCGCGATAGCAGGCAGTCAGCGTTTTACCGCCTTTTTTACGATATTTTTGGGGTGACTAATCGCTTCCAAAAAGGAAAACGTGCTATGTCCATGGAGAGGGATATACATTGTAGGGGAGAGAAAAAATAAAGAAACACATACTCTTTCAGTATACAGGTTTCATTCAGCTTTTCAAGCTAATTGGAAATATTTTTAAAAAAATGGAAAGAAAAATCTGAAAGAAAGTGGTCAGTTTTTTGCAAAATCTCCCCTTTTTGAGTATACTGGAGTATACGTTTTATTTTACTTTATGAGGTATTACCATGAAATCGCAATATTTTGCTGAAGATCCCAGAGAAACAGAAAGGTATCATTCTCCTGCTCCAGCTTCTTATCAAGGGAAATGACTTACAGTTAATGAATTACTCTGATCCCTGAATGAGGATGGGGAATGGGAAGAAAATGAATGTACTCGTTCCGTTGATGCTATTCCCGATGAAGAGGATCGAGAAGAAAAATTAATAGATCAGATTGATAGAGATAATGACGAATATTATACTCGTGCTGACGAAGCAGAAATCAATAGTAAAACCCTTCTTCCGCGTAGCAATAGAGTCCACAATGGGAAAGCTCCAAGTGATGCCACTCCTGCAGTAGAGGATGATTTATATGCAGTAATGTCTTCTGATGATCCAAAATTAGATGAATATCAGGGATATGTCCTAAAAGAAGGAGCCAGAGAAGAGTGAGAAATACTAATGGAAGAGAGTTTTGACGGTGAAAGTATTCTCTCTACTCCTGAATCTCGTAAAAGAATTACGAAAAAACAGGGAGAAGATCGAGGAGATTATCCTTTCAGATTCCCAAAGTTTTATCAAGCTAAAAAGGAAAAACAGAAAACTCGTATTGAGAAAACGACTACAACGTTTGATGAGCCTATCTCTATTGAATATCTTGATACCTTAGTAGAAGATGAGGACCTCCTAGAAAATACAGAAAAATCGCCTACTCTAAAGTCAACAATTCGTTCTAATAGAGATCGAAAACATGGTAGAGGAAGAAAATCTGATAGATATATAGATGGGAAAGATCATCCCAATAGATCAGAAAGAAGGGATGCTCATATGCAGGAACATGAAATTGTAAAACAATATAAGAGTGCTGCTTAGCACCCCCTCCCCAATATTTCCAAAAGATCTGATAAACAAGAAATGCTGAGATATCCTGGATATTGCTGGATTCCAGCATTTTCTCTATCAATTAATACTCCCTGCATGTGGGAAAGTTTCGCTCCTTCTACGTCAGATTTTAAACTATTTCCTACCATCATCATTTCGTTCGTAGGGATTCCACTGATGTTCGCAAGATGCTGAAAAAGTGCGGGATCAGGTTTTTTGAGTTGTTCTTCACAGGAAAATACTTCATGGTCAAAGAGTCCTGAAAGCTGTGTATGCACAGGATCTACATAGGGCTGAGCGAGATTAGAAACACAAGCAATCCTATATCCCTGTTCTTTCAGCTTTTTCAGAGTGCTGAGGGTATCGGGATAAGGCACGATCGAATCAAGCTCCAAGGCGAGATTACGATAAAAAGTAGAAAAAAGCTGCTGTTTTTCTGACTCCTCGCGAAAGAGTGCCTCTGGATAGAGTTTTGTAATAATTTCTTCCAGCGGAGCAGAGGAAGTAATTAAAGCGTTTTTTAACTGTTTCTGGGTATCTACAATACGTAAATCACGAAAAAGCTGTTTGTAAGGATTATCGAGATTCTTGATTTCCAAACAGGTATCATAGATATCAAAAGCGATGAGGGCAGGAGAAGTATACATACTGAGGTATGGTAGAAATTTAAAGGAAAAATTCAAGAGGAAAAAAAGAAGGTAAATGCCATGCATTTTTTCGCAAACAACGACTTGACTTTATTAAGTAAAAATATAAAATAAAGAAAAATAATATCAACAATTAATTAAACAAAAAAATGGAAAAAATTAAAACAGAAGAAAATCCTGAAATTACCAGTCAAGTCAATCAGGATTTGGAAAATCAGCTAATAGAGCTGAAGGATAAATATCTTCGCCTAACAGCTGAGTTCGACAACTATCGCAAACGAACGGTAAAGGAAAAATCTGATCTGATAAAAATAGCATCAGAGAGAACCATCAAGGGATTGCTTCCCGTGCTTGATGATTTCGAGCGGGCGATTCGTGTGGCAGATCCCTCCGAAAGTGAGGGATTAACCCTCATTTATAATAAACTGACCTCTTACCTGAAAACTCAAGGTTTGAAGGAAGTGGAGGTAATGGGAGAACCTTTCAACGAGGACCTGGCTGAGGCGATAGCAGTGGTCCCAGGAGAGGAGACAAACAAAGGAAAAATCCTTGAAGTTTCCGAAAAAGGGTATTACCTGAATGAAAAAATCATCCGCTATCCCAAAGTGGTAGTTGGCGGATAAACTTTAGAAAGGCTGGCTATTTTAGCCAGTTTTTTCGTAAAACTCCTTAAAGCTGATCCCTAAAGAGAAAGCTATGCAAGAAATAAACTTTCCAAAAATAAACATTGACTTTACAGTACAAATTATTACCTTATATGAGATAATAAAAATATTAACGTAAAAAAAGAAAAACATGAATTACAAAAAGTACGGTGAAATTTACGGAAGGCTTTCGAATAACCAACAGGAGGCTTTTGATGAACTTCTTGTTAGCTTAGGTGAGGAAAAGAAAGAAAACACTCGACTAGCAGATTGGGTAAGAAATACTCCTCCAGAAGATGCAAGACTAAAATTTCTGTGGACGGATGTACCTAAAAAGTACCTCACAGAAAATCCCGAAAGATTCTATTTTGAACATGTAGTAGCCTGGCACTCTTTCGTAGTAAAGGCTCATGAATCTTCCTTATTTCCCAAGGAATATCCCAAAAAACTGCTCAAAGAAATCCATAAAATCTTCAAAGAGCATAATCTGGATTTTAAAATAGGAATCCCTTTCGAGATTGAATGTCTCATTGAAGAAACTGCTCTGAAAATGATCAGAGATGCCGTTTAAAAGAGCTGGTAGGACATATTCGTCCTACCAATTTTTATACCCCATTTTTGCTATCCCCCTTAAAGCTACTTGAAAAAAATCCTCCAAACAATACTCTTTCATAATCCTTTTAAACCTTTCCCCGATATATTGGGGAATTTACATCTGTAATCTTCTACAATGTCACAGCCCCTTGCTTTTGCTCTTCGTCCCACTTCTTTGGAGGGAATGGTAGGGCAGGAACCCATTCGCCAAACTATCCGTTCTTTTCTCGAGAAAGGGCAAATCCCGTCAATGATTTTTCGAGGTTCTCCCTGATGTGGTAAGACCACCCTTGCTCATATCCTCTCCCATGAATTACAGGCAGATTTTTTTGAGCTTTCGGGAGTGAAGAGCAAAAAAGAAGATTTGACCGCCATTCTCGGACATGCAGAAAAAAATAAGGCATATGGGAAAAAAACTCTCCTTTTTTTGGACGAAATCCACCGTTGGAATAAAGCCCAACAAGATGCTCTCCTCCCTTTCGTAGAAAGTGGACTCATCACCTTAATTTGAGCCACTACCGAAAATCCTTCCTTCACGATCAATAATGCTTTACTGTCTCGTGCGAAAGTCCTCGTTTTCGAGCCCCTCAAAGAGGAAGATATTGTACAGTTTTTTGAGCAGAATAGAGAAAAAATTCAGACTACCTTTCCTTTAGTACAGTTGACTGACGAAGTCCTGACTACCATCGCTTCTCTATCTAATGGTGACCTTCGCAATGCCTGCAACCTCTTAGAAGCCTCAATGATGATGTCCAAAGACGGAAAAATCACTCCAGAAATTATCCAACAGGCATTTGGGAAACCGATGTATTACGATCGTGACGGAGAAGAACATTACAACATCATTTCCGCGGTGCATAAATCCCTCCGTGATAGTGATCCTCACGCAGCTTGCTATCGAATCCAGAGAATGTTGGCAGGAGGAGAGGATCCGCGTTTCATTGCCCGCCGCTTACTCCGTTTTGCTTCCGAAGATATCGGTCCCGCAGATAATAACGCCTTATTGCTTGCAAATCAAGTGTATGATGCAGTGCTAAAAATCTGAATGCCAGAGTGTAGAGTCTTCCTGTTTCAGCTAGCCTTATATCTCGCGAAAGCTCCCAAAAATAATACCGCCTACAAAATTGACCAAGCGACGATGAAAGACGTGGAAGAGTATGGGAATCTCCCTGTTCCTTTGGTGATCCGTAATGCACCGACTAAGATGATGGAGGAACTGGGATATGGTTCCTGATATGTTTATGCCCATAATAATGAAGCTGGTCGTCAAGCTGACGGTACGATTAAGACGGAGAATCAGCACTTTCCTGATGAGTTAAAAGGAAGAAAATATTTCTAGGCTGAAGCTGGTCCCAAAATTGATGATACGTTTTCATATGGATAAACTATTACGCTAATAAATCTGATTGAAGTTCCGCAAGTTGTTCCTCTCCGAGCGAGGAGGAGATTCCTTCCCAGAGTGCTTTAATTTCTTTTTCTTCCTCTGAGAATCCAAAGCCATTTGCAAGCTGTAAGGCCACGATCATCTCTTCATTCGTTCCAACACATTCAAAAGGTTTACATCCTTCGATTCCGAGCAGTTCACGAAATAACGGGAGTAATGCTTCGTCCGCGAACAGATTTTTCCCAAAGATCTCATTCACCACTTCTGCAGGCAAAAATCCTCTCATCATCGTGTACACAAACACACATTTGGGACATTTCCCACATCGAAGATCTTCCCCCGATAATTGAGATCCTGAGAGATGGAAATTCCTATTACAAGAGGAAAAAGAATGAAAATACTGAGGGTAGTTGCAAAATTCCTGCACAATACGCAATTCGCTTCGAGGGCGGAGAATCGAGTAGTAGCGGATTTCTTTACTAATATTTTTCTTTACATACGCTTGAAATGCTGTTTCAAATCCCTCACTTTTGGATCGTTGATGATTGACTTCGATACTGTCCAGCATCATATTCCCAATATTCGCAGACTTTTCATTGGAGAGGACGATTTCATCGAAACCGTAAAGATACGCCGTTAAAAGGGAGATAAAAGACAGAATCCCTGTGATAGGAACGTGTCCATTATATCGTTCTCCACTCTTATTCATCGCGAAGAGTTTTGAATCAAGCTGACGAGTCTGAATAATTCTGGGAGCATCCACCTGCTTCGATGCGAGAGCATGCAAAGGCAGATCACCCATGCTTCGGAGAGTAAAAGGCTTCCCTTGCTGTTTCAAAAGCTCTACGCTGACGAGTGAGTCTTTTCATCAGCCGAAAAACAACAATACCTCGTCATTCTCACAGTTCTGCGGGACTAAGACCTTATCTCCCTCCTCATAATGACGGTTTCATGTTGATAATTTGAATCTGGCCACCTCCTTTGGAGACAATCCGTTCACCACCATAAATTCCCCCAATCCATTCAGATAAAATGTCCTCCAAAATGCCAGCATTTCATCATCTCGCCAATCAGGGACCATAATTTCAGCTTTCGGGGAGAGTTTGTAATAAGAAATACCAATCGCGATATGGATATGTTTCAAAAGGTTATCAATAATCGCCTCATCCAAGTCAGCTTTTACCTCTTTTACGGGTGTGGCAAAATCTACGGTTTCCACAAAAAATTCCTCATCAAAGCGATATGTGAAACTTGCCTTTAAGGTTTTTCTATCAAAAGTATAGGAATGAAAACTGAACGTCAAAAAAGATTTCATCACGAAGAAAGGGTAAATCGTAAGGGGAGTATAGAGAAAGGAGAGGATATTTCAAGCTCTTCTCACCCCATAAATTCCTTGCATTTTTTCTCGAAAACCATACACCCATCACTATGGAAATCAAAAAAATCGATACCACCCAACTTACTTCCCCTTCTCCCCAGACGAGACCTGAAACGTTTTCGGATTTTGTCGGACAAGAACAAATCAAAAAAATGCTGAAAACGGCCATTGGATCTGCCCAAAAAAGGGAAGGAAATCTGGGGCATATTCTTTTCTCAGGACCGAGCGGATTTGGGAAGACCACCATGGCTCACATCATTGCCAAACAGCTCGGAGTACAGATGAAAGTTGTGACCGCTTACGCTATTGGCAAACCCAGCGAAATCGTCAGCATTTTAAATAGTTTGGAAAGCGGAGATATTTTGTTTATCGATGAAATTCATCGCTTGAAACCGACAGTCGAAGAGGTGCTTTATATCGCGATGGAAGATTTTGTCATCGATATGGTAATGCCTGAGGGCGGGGGAGTGAGGATCCCCATCAATCCGTTTACACTCATTGGAGCGACCACCAAGCCAGAAATGTTATCTCAGCCGATGAAAAATAGGTGCATTTACGCGTTTCACTTCACTGACTACACTCCCGAAGAAAAACAGATCATCATCAAAAGATACCTCCAGCACTATCATATCGCATTTTCCGATCCTGCACTTTTGGCAGAAATAGCCAAAAAAGTTGATTCAGTTCCTCGTGAAATCCACAATTTGTGTATTAAGATCAGAGATTATTGTGTCACCCATGGCATTGAAGAGCTGACCTCAGAGGTGCGAACAGATTTTTTATCTCATTCTCAAATCAAAGAAGGCGGAATGACTTCCTTACACCTGCAATATTTGGACGTATTAGCTCATTATGACCGCCCCTTAGGAGCAAAAGCTATCGCAGCACAATTAGGAGTCAACGAGAAATCCCTCGAAGAGGACATTGAGCCGTTGCTTTTAAAACTTGGGAAAATAGAAAAAACTCCCACAGGGAGAGTTTTGCTATAATCTCTTAAATCTGAAATCCTTTCGTCTGTAATTCTCTCTTCACATGATCATGATCATTGGCATTAGCCATAGCCATTTCTGGAGTAATAAGTCCTTGTGCAGCGAGAATAGCGAGATTATCCTCGAGAAGTTGCATTCCAACATTTCTATTGGTATACATCACGTTTTTGATCTGATTCATCTTATTTTCTCTAATTGTGTTTTCTACTGCAGTATTATTGAGCAGGATTTCGTGAGCAGGTACCATTCCTTTTCCATCAGCTTTTCTCATCAGTTTCTGGATAATAATTGCTGTCATATTTTCAGAAATCTGATTTCTAATCTGTGGTTGTTCATCAGCTGGGAACATGGAAATAATCTTATTCACGGTTTGTTCCGCTGATCTGGAGTGGATCGTTGTCATCACAAGGTGCCCCGTTTCAGCTAAGGCAATAGCATTTCTTAGTGAATCAGGATCTCTGATCTCTCCAAAGAGGATTACATCGGGTCTTTGCCTTAATGCAAATTTCATCGCTCCCGCAAAACTCGTAATATCTTTTCCGAGCTGTTTCTGCTCAAAAATCGCCTTTTTAGGCTCAAACACATATTCAATCGGGTCTTCAATAGTGATGATGTGTTTTGGCTTTGCCATATTGATTTCTTCGATCATAGCGGCGAGGGTTGTAGATTTTCCTGATCCTGTAGGTCCTGCCACGAAAATGATTCCATTAGTCTTTTGAATCAGCTGTTTAAAAATCTGAGGCAACCCTTTTTCATCAATGGTCGGAATCTTTTCCTCTAAAAGTCTTACCACAATCATAAAGTGATCTCTCTGACGAGAAATATTCACCCTATAACGTCTTCCATGCATCGACATACCCAGATCACATGCTAGATTAGTGTTATAATTCTTCCTATCCTCCTCATTCATCATATAATTTGCAATCCCATCCAAGGTCTGATCGTCCAATTTTGGTACTCCCTGAATTCTTCTCGCTTCTCCAAAAACTCTCAGTGTGGGTTCTTCCCCAAACGTGAGATAAATATCCGAACTCTCATACTTGATCATCAAATCGAAAAGATGTTCCAAATACTTAACAGGATCAGAAGGAACTCAAGAGCTTGCTCCATCGGTAGGTGCTTGAACAGGAACAGGTACCACAGGTTGAGAAGGCTGAACAGGTTGAGGCACGGGTGCTTGTGAGGAAGGTGCAGTAGCGGGTACTTGCGGAGTGAGAGGAGTGTCAGACATGAAAAAGAGATTAGAGAGTAAAGTACATCTCCTAAGTATACTCAGAATTTTTTTTTTTGCAAAAAAAGCCCCACATTTTGCGGGGCAGAGAAAGTATGTTTGCTGGAGGGGGATATTATGCTTCCAGTTGGGAGATGATGAGGTCTTTTTGTTGATAAATTTGATCAAGCATATTATTCGTACCTTCAAGACGTGGAAGTATCGCTTCAATAGTACTATCCCCTAGGACATTGTAGAGATTCCATGATTGATTACGTATTTCGTGAGATATTTCTGCAGTATTCTTTCCATTAGTGATTGCTTCGGTTAATTCATGCATAGCGTAGGCATATCTTTTTTGTGTCTCCTTAATATCGTAGAAGGGCTTATTCATTAGGATACTTGAAGCTCCAGGGAGTTGATTATAATAATTCTCTACACCAATTTGGCTAACTTGATCCAGATCATCAAACTCAAAATTCAGGAAAAAGTTTAACATAGTGTGATATTCTGCTTTGAAAATATTTTGATAAACGGTAAGGCTATCCGTAGTTAATAGATGAGTATACGTTTCAAGTAAGGTGCTTTTCTGCTCTGCACTGAGTTGATGATGTTCTAAAAGATATTGAGTTGCAAGCATGGGAATATTCAGATTAACAACCCCGATAAGTCCATCAATGAGAGAATTACAAGAAGAGAGATATTTTTCTCCAAGTTGTAAGGCAAGGACGTTGAGTTGTACAGCCTTCTCCAATTCTCCTATATCAGCGTGATAAACCATCAAACGTTGCAAAACCCTTTCAAGGCTTTGTATTCCTTGCAAAACTGGCAAGAAATCGTCTTTTCTCCACTCCATCGCGAGATATTCCTCAATACGAGGAAAGAAGTCTGAGTCTTCAAGGATTTGTAATTTTTCTATATTCAAAGCATCAGGATGCTCCGCAACCAACTCTGTGTAGGAGTCATAGAGATTTTGAGAGTTAAAACGGTTATAATCCCAAAGTACTTTGATCGAGCTTGTTAAATATTCAGGATCTAGTAGATTGAGATTGTCCCCTCTGGAGAGAATAATGTCACTCCCTAATTCTCTCTCTCCTTTGCCTTTTTCTCGATAAACAAAAGGATATTTCTCCATTTCTTCCTTCGAGAGAGGAGTTGTTGTGGTTCCTATCAGTTTTTTTATCTGTTCATATCCATTTTCTTCCGCAAACAGATTCTCATTGCGTCGAGGTCTATCGAAATACGAAGCAGGAATTTCTGGTACAGATTGAGAATATTTTCCAACAAGGAAATAAACACTACCTATCAGAAAAAGCACTATGAAGGTAATAAGTCCAAAAATCCACTGTGGATGTTTTGATTTCTGAGATTCAGAAAGCTCGGCGATGGGTGTTTTTAGTCTCCTTTGTTGAATTTCCAGTGTGATGACCAAACTGATGAAAAACAGGAGCAAGATCACTATGATGAGTGTCACAGGATTGCATAAAAATTCACTAACGCCATGGGAGAAATAGTAGGACTGACGATAATATTGGGTAAATCCAAGCATAGTTCCTCCGATAAGCGAAAAATTTATAATAATAAAAAATGATTTAATACCAGTGAACATCCAAGGCTTATCGCCATAAATTCCTATTCCAGAAAGGAGAAAAATCAGCCCAATTAGGAGGAAGATTATTCACAAAGTCCAAGAACCAAGCTTCAAAAGGTTATAGCTAGCGAAAATCATCCAAAAGGAGAATATTCGCATAATGCTACTTGCAATCTTATTCCAAAAGAGAATTTTTCTGTGCATAGGGGAGGGGGATAAAAGATAAATAGTTGCATACCTATAGTATATTCAAAAACATATTTTTTGCAAAAAAAATATCAGTAAACACAGTAAATATTAAATATGTTTTTTTTATTCTTCTTTCACTCTATAGTGCAATTGTACAATATCATAAGCAAGTTGCTTAATCTCTTCTAATTGTAAATCCAATTTTACGGTTTCTGAGAAGGGTGATATTCCCTCTCCAATGATTACGGGGTTATAAGTCATATATATATCTTCTAGCAAATGAGCTTTTGCAAAAGCGGTATTTATGAGAGAACCTCCTACTAGAAGTGCTTGGGAGTACCCTAAATTTTCTATTAATCTTAGAGCTTCCGTTGGTGAAGAACAAACTTTTACATTTGTTTCTGGGAAAGAAATAGCTTGTTGAGAGAGTACGATAATAGTATAATTTTTTAGATCATCAAGCACATTGTCCCGAGTACGAACTTCCTCATAGGTTTTTCTACCCCAGATAATATGTCAGAAGGGTTTAGCAAATTTTAAGCTTTCCTGTCGTTGCTCATCAGATAAAAAATCCTCATCCCCATTTTTACGAGCAATATAACCATCTGCAGACATTGCCATATAAAGTGTTGCTTTCATGAAGTACATAAGAAATAAATTAAAAACAGCTTTTTTCTTATTTTCCTTTCCTCTGCTCTAAAAACCACCCGACCACAATCGGTAAAACAGAAATAAAAATAATCGCCAGAATAATCAATGAAAAGTTATCTCTGACAAATTCCACATTCCCAAAAAAATACCCCACCCAAACAAAAAGCGTGGTCCGAGCAAATCCACCGATCACATTATACGAGAGAAATTTTCCATACTTCATTTTTCCAACTCCTGCTACAAACGGTGCGAACGTGCGGACAATCGGTACAAACCTTGCATAAATGATCGTCATGGGACCATACTTATCATAAAAGGATTCTGTCTTCTCTAAATATTGAGGCTTGAAAATTTTCGGATATTTCGTGAATGCTTTCTTCCCTAGATAACGCCCGATTTCATAATTCGCAGTATCTCCTAACACTGCAGCGATAAAAACCCCTCCTCGCAACATCCAAACATTCAATCCCTCGGAAATCGCAGCCAAAGCTCCTGCAGCGAAAAGCATGGAATCACCTGGGAGAAAAGGCAGAATCACCACGCCCGTTTCAATAAAGACGATGCCAAAAAGAATTGCATAGGTCAAAGCACCATATTCAGTCACAAAAAAATCTAAATGCTGATCGATATGGAGGATGAAGTCGATGATCGTTTTGATAAGAGTAAGCATAGAAAAAAGAAAAGTAAATCAGCCTCTTGTTTAGTGTTTTTGATCGAATTTACAAGGGAAAAAGAATTTTTTTCTTAAATTTTCTCTTGCATTCGTCTTCCAGTTCCATACACCTAGACCCGTTGTGTAAAAAAACAAAAAAGAAATCCCAGTGGTAATCTAATAATTTTCTTTATACACAAAAAAACAAAAATAAAATAAAAACAAAAATCAGTATATACCCCCGCAATACTGCGAGGTAAGGAAATAGCTAATCCTAGATAAAAAAGCTCAGGACCTATCACTTGTATATGATAGGACGAGGAGAAGAGACCTTATGAAGTGAATAATAGATGTTCTCCTCTCTCTTCAGAACATCAAAAGCAAAGAAGTAGACTTTGCTAAACGTTTAAAACAAAAATAAAAACCACTCTAGTTCTACATTTGCTAGGGTATAAATTCAAACAAAATGAAAAATTTGTTAAAAAAAGGCTGGAGAACGTTTGGAGT
>JAISKI010000047.1 GCA_031261265.1 Candidatus Peribacteria bacterium | reverse complement strand
ACTTCTGTCTGCTCTATAGTCAGACTTTCTACTCCTGTAGTAGCTCCTCCTGTACCACTCACCCATGTAGTACCTGTACCTGCAGGTCCACATCGAGATCCATAGGTCACACTAGGATACGTCACAGAAGGTCTATGAGCGGTAGAACTAATAGTAGCCCGTACTGTAGCACCGATACTCAGCACTACGAGAGTCGCTAGGACGAGAGTTGGGGTTTTCATTACCTGAATATAATATAATAAATTAAAGCATTGATTTAGAAAATATAACGAACAAAGGTTTGGTTTGTGACATGCCTATAAGTAGAGGGGGATTTCCAGAGAAAAGAGGGAGAAAATTTGCAAAATTTCTCATTGTGAGTATACTTAGGTAGTTTTATTTTTGTAATGAAGGATGGCTGTAAATATCCTCTCTTCTGCTTCAAAGCACAACCCAGAAAAAAATGAACTCGTAGACGCGTTGCAAGACTGGGACGAGAAGGTTTTTGCTGAGAAGAAAGAGAAACTGTTTCAGGAAATACAGAAGCTGTGAGAGAGTTTGGGGTCAAATATTCAAGAGATACTTGTGCAGAGAATACGGGAATACGATATTGAAGATGGGCTAAAACTCTGTGAAAGATTACAATATACACCCTATCAATATGAGCAGCTTTTAAGTAGTCCGCCACTTCAACTGAAATATTCTCAACTCTGGGGGAAAATTATGGATAACATTTGAAAACATAAAGATAAACTTCATAATGGTAAGATGTATTCTGATCTATTGAGAGCCTATAAATTTTATCAAGAGGAGATGAAAAAAGGGAATTCAGATACTTTTGTGGCGGCAGATATGGTAAAGGAACATAGCAAAAAACGACCTTTTTACGAGCAAATTGATGAACTCTATACTCCCCTCCTGAGAACTACCCAGTTTAAATTAGAAGAAAATGTTGATCCCAGAAGCAGAGGAGAAAGACTAGGAGAAGAATATCTGGAGAATGTAAGCCATCTCAATCACTATATAACAGATAAAATAATAGCATATATATATGACAAAATTATCAAACCTGAACAAAAAGATTGAGAAAAAGCTGAGTGATTTTATGAGAAACAGGAAGCAGTACAAAATCTTCTTAAAAAGAGAAAGCTAGAACTTGCTCCTGGTGACTCTCTTGAATCTATATTTTTAAGTGACAAGAGTTTGTTGGTTCTCTGCTATGGTTTAGACCTAGACCCTAACGACCCAGCACTGGAAGAAGCCCGTTATAAACCACTCAATCTTACCTTCAATATGAAAAATTCCCTCGCTGAGAAGTACAATAAAGAAGAGCTTTTGGCGATGCTCCAGCGTACTCATGGGGAGGAGGTGCAGGTGGTATGGAATGAGGAGAAAAAAGCGTATGAGGTGAAGATGCCGGAAGGGGCTGAGGGGAAAGGAGAAGTGGAGACAAGGACAGATACCTCATGATTGGATTTGCAATGAAAAGCAATTCCTTATGGAGATGATTTTATTATCAAAACAGGAGATACTGATTTTGGTGACAAAAGAGGGAAACAAAATTTTATTTCTTCTAAGTGACGCATGGAGGGGCTTATGCAGGCGACATCTCCAATTTCTGTAAAAGATTGAATAGCAAGCACTTTTAAAGCCTGAGATAAACGATTTGTGAAATATGAAAGCGGTGAAAATGGAGAATTCGAAACCTATGGAAAGTATGATCGTATAGGAAAAATGAAAGACATCAATGGTAAACTCTATTATATTGCATGTAAGGATTGAAATTGGAATATCTATGAAGGGAACAAGCCTATTTTAGTGACAGAGCAAGAGGACGAAATTTATGATTTTAGTATAACAAAATACTGACCTATTCGGAGGACACTTTGGAGTGGCTCGGGAAAGTATCAGGTTCACCGGATTAATGAGGATGGCGATTCCTTCACTACTGGAATGTTCAATAAAATGTGAGAACTGAAAGCATTTGGAGATGGGAAAGTAGCATACTGTGTATACTACCATGATAAACGGGAGCTCAACATCACAGATGGTGAACATAGAAAGGAGATTGAGGGAATAAGCAACATCTACGACATCAAAGAGAACAGTAAAGGAGAGATTATGATGATTGTGGAAAAAGACGGAGAAAAAGAAGTCTGGCAGAAAAGAGACTCAGAGTGAAAATGAGACTTAAAGTGGAACAAATACTTTCGCGAGTTTGATGAAATAGGAGATACCATAGCTATGTGACCACAAAAGGTGATAGCAGACAGGTTTGTATTCAAGGTAAAACAGTTTCTAAGCGGTGTCCCAAAATATTTTCTATATAATGAAGATGGTAGTATATGATATTTACCTGATGGATATAACATAAGTGATCCTATAAAAGTAGGGGATAGTTTAGTTTTTGGTATTGAAAAAAACGGGAAATGGAAAATTTTTGATGGGACAAATAGAATCATCCGTGATGATGAATATGATGAAATCTACTTCATCAAAGAGTATCAATGAGGACTCCACTTCTGTGCCAGACAGGGAGAAATCATTATCAATCATAAAGAAGGGAAAACTACCACTACCGAGCTAACTCCTGAGGAACAGGAGAAGCTGAATTTTCTCAATCTCTGTGTCCCTCTCAAAGACAGACAAGGAGAGTTGAAAGCCTTTCAAACAAAGATTTTCATCTACTTTTTCGTCAAAGCTGAAGAAGAGAAGAAGAAAGGAAGCTGGAAAGAAAAAGCTAAACTCGCAAAATCTCATCTGGCAGGAATCAACCAACTGATCAAGACTTATCCTCAGCTTTTTATTGATACGATTTCCCCGTTTAAGGTCCGTAATGCTGATAGACTCGCCGATCAGATTATTTTGAGAATTTTCCCAGAGATTTTTCAAGAAGAAAAGAAAAGAGGACGCTGAAATGGAGAAGGCTGATCAGACGAAGGAGGTGGAAACTATTTTCAAGATACGGGAACGGAAGGTTTGGAAGGAGGAAATCCTGAAACTTCTGGGAGCAACCCCATAGAACTCATGGAACTTAGAGATGAAATTCCTGAAATGCTCATCACCAATATTCTCGGTCATGCCAATGCAGATAATGGAGCACGAAGCAGACTTGACCTCCCATTGGCAACATCTCCGACAGGACCTAGGAGAGAGACGAGTATCACGATTCCTCATCCTCAGAAGGGAGCTACCGTCCTGCCAAAGTCTCTCTCCGCCACTCTCATTCCTCAGAGGATCAAGGGGATCAAAAAAGGGAAAGAAGAGCATTTGGAAGGATATACCAACGCTCTGGGCATTAGTGCTGTCAATCTGGATCAGTCGTTTGATCAGCTGAAATATTCTCTGACCTTGCCGACTCTTGCTCCTCGTCTGGAAAATGTGAATGCTCCACAGTATGAGACATTCAAAAAATCCTTTGCCCCAGAGTGGAAGGAGGAAATTCTGTCTTTTGATAGAGAGGTGGATATCTTTCTCGCGAAGCTCAAAGATCAGCCCCTTTTGGACCAACTGGAAAAGATTGAATCCTATGTCAGGGAGCATGCCTTTTATGATATGAAGAATGGGGAAGTAAACGGACTAAAACGCTGAAAGTCTAATCAAGACAGACTCTTTATCTGTGAAGAGAGAATAGAAGAATTAAAGGCTAAAAGTCCTGAACTTGCACCAAAACTTGCTGGGAAGAAACGGGCGGGAGTGTGTGCGGATTTCGCTCTGATTACTACTGCAATGCTCCGTCAGGTGGGAATCCTTTCGGGGGTGGCAGTCTGATTTTTACCTAGTGGAAAGAAAATCACCACAGCGAATGCTCATTGATGTAGTTTTGCCATTGTGCCGACGGGAAAGAAGGGAAATCAGATCGTGCTCATTGATGGGACTCCGCATGGTAGCAGTGTCCAGCCGTTAGCCTCCCTGAGAGAAAGAGAAGAAGAGCAAACGAAGCAATTGCAAGAGTTGGAAGAAAAGACTTTACAAGAGCTGACTAAGCTAACGGAAATCACGGAGCAGTACAAAGACGATCCCCAAGCCCTCAAAGAGCTATTGCAACCGCTCTATAATGGAAATCTGGAAGATGCAATGAATGCCATTTTACAGCATCAAATCACCCCTCACCACCACCAAAGAATCCTCAATCTGCTCAATGCTTACCGATACGCTCCTCTGCCAGAGAAGACATCAAAAGCAGAATTACAAGAATTTTTGGTAAAGGAAATGGAGGCTGATAGCGTTTCTCAGCAAGCTACTCCAGAGTCAGGGACTCAGCTTTTTGGAGAAGTGCAATCATTTGTAAAAAAAGTTTCCAAAGATAAAAAAAATCTGCCTCCTTTTGAAGTGCTAGATACTCTCATAGAAACGGTGCAACCTGCACTCGATCAGCCAGAGTATCTCGCACTCCTCCTTATTTCAAAATATTTGAAGGCAGAAAAAATGTTTAGATAGAAAGGTTGTTATTTTTTCTCGACACTCACTACTTTTAGCGTGTAAATCAAAGGTTCGTAGCTTTCTCTCGGATTGAAATCCACCGTATAGTGAGTAATCCCTTCTTCTTGGTCGATTGCTG
This sequence comes from Candidatus Peribacteria bacterium, assembly GCA_031261265.1. The sequence goes on along the minus strand of JAISKI010000047.1, from coordinate 38,307 downwards.
TCACTCTACCCGTACCCAAATTTCAGAAGAAGAGTGATTCTCCTACTACGGGCAAGATTTCCCTAGAAGGAAGGTGGACGGAAGTATATTTTTGCACTGCATTATAATCATAGGTTGCCAGTTGGCTCTCTGTAGGCAATAAGGTCCCTGTCACTTCATCCCCTGCTTGCTGTCCCATGAGAGGGGTGCTTAAAGCGAGATACAAAGGATCAGAAGTCTGAGAGATCGTCACCGTCTCGGTACCCGCATAGCGAGGAGTACCATCTTCAAAAGATAACGTGTAGTCGAAAGTGACTCTATCATTTTCATCGATCAATCTAGGAGCTCCACATCCTACCAGCAAAAGCAATGCAACATAAGAGGCTAAGACGAGAATTTTTTTGTTCATTCTGTTTGAGAAAAGATAAAACTACTTTCTCTATACAGTTTTTGAAAGATTTTACAAGAGAAAATAGCTTCAAAGGGAAACCCAGAAGAGTTAAAATGACAGTAGTAGGTAAAAATAAGAATGTCAGATTTACAAAATAACTAGCCCCGAGGGGGCGAAACATACTAGCACAGGGCAACGCCCTGTGTACCCCGTAGAATTACGGGATAAGCCACGAAGTGGCGGAATAATTATTCCCAGAGATATTTTGCATCATAATCTACATTGTATTTTTTCAGAAATAACAACAACTCATCCTTATAATCCTGTTTTATGTGATGATTTTTATAAATTATTACGCCACTTCGTGGCTTGTCTTAGGGTATTCTACCCTACACAGGGCGTTGCCCTGTGCTAATTTGTTAAACCTCTTTGGGGTTATTGGTGTTTTAAAGATATGATCATAAAAAATCAATTGATTTTAACTTTTACTGACATTTCTATTATTGGGAATTTACTGACATTTCTATTTTGCTACAACAAGAAAATAGCTTCAAAAAGCAACCCATAAGAGAAACATTAGTCTAAAAGCATTCCCCAGAGTTTTTCTGCATCACGAATATCTTGGGAAGAAAGCCCTGAAGGAGTGGGAGCAGGAGTGGGTTTCTTGGTGGTAGTAGAAGGAACAGAAGGAGCTTTCTCAGGAGTTTTTTCTTCAATTTTTTCTTCAATGGGTGCTGGAAGTACCTCTGGAACAGATTCAGGCTCAGATTTTTCGGTTTCCTCTGAAGGAATGGACGGAGAAGTGGCTATTTTATCATGGATCTTAGCGGAAATAACGGATAATCCAGAGGAATATTTCTTGGTGAATGCTTTAGAAGCTGTGGAGGCAGGTGTTTCTGTAGTGTCAGAAGGGAGTGATGAAGTCTGGAGGGGCAAAGAAGGTAGATCTGGAGAAGGAGAATCTAGGGAAGCAGGATCATCAGAAGGAAGATCCACAGCAGGAAGATCAATGGTAGGCAAATCAACATAGGGCAATACTAGTTCTCCTCAAAAAAAAGATGCCATTCTCTGGGGAAAAGTTTTTACTCCATATCGAAGACGAGATGCTCCAGAAGGACTAAATAATCCGTAGATAAAAAATGCTAGTCCAAGAAGGATAATGATAAAAATCAGTCTTTTGAGATATTTTCTCAAGAGAAGCAACAATACTATTACTACTGCGATGATGATAATTCGTGCGACTCGAGTGGGCATCGTGTTCCAACGTAAGGAATAAAATGTTCATTTCTCGTAGTATATGAATTTATCTCATAAAATCAACAAAAAGTACCGAAAACCAGATTTTTATACTTTCCTATTGATTTCGCACATAAATATAGTATACTGCGGGTAGAATAAAAACATAAATAAAGCACTTAATATGGCAGTACCAAAAATTCGTTGGGTTGCTCTAGAGGGTGCTGTGCGGTGCCCTATTCAAGAGATTTTGGAAATTATTTTCAAAACCAACAAAAGCCTGAGAAGGCAAAAAAAACCGTATCGATACCGATTGAAAAAAAAGGTCAGAGGCTACCGTAAACTGAAAAAGGAAGGGGAAACTCCACTTTCTGGGAATCACGCCTTATTTATTGGGCCTCAGGCTCATAAAATCTTTGGAAGAGGAAGTTGTGATCTCAAAGCATTTCACAATACTACGCTCCACGGAGCGAAAATCTTCGTTTGTTGTACCCTCGCAGGCATCCCCAAGCTCACAAAAAAATCGTTTGATCGGGCTTGGAAAGAATTTCTAAACTCAGAATAATGCTATTCAATATAACGAATAGAAATTATTGCTGAGTTTTTTGTTTATATAGACTTGAAAAGCAGGTTCTTTTTTCTATTATCTTGGGAAAGGATTTTTTATTTTTGTGTTTGCAGGATGAAAAGAATTTTAACGGGACTAAAACCCACAGGAGAACAGCTTCATCTCGGGAATCTCTTCGGAGCGATCAGACCTTTTGTAAACTTGGTCAATACCGAAAAAGATGCTGAATTTTTTCTCTTTTTGGCTAATATGCACGGACTCACGGTCTTACACGATGCAGAGACTTTGAAAAAGCGGAGCCTCACCATTTTAAAGCTGTATAAAGCACTCGGGATCGATACCGATAAGGTATATATTTATAATCCTACAGATATTCCTGGACATGCACAGCTCAATCGGGTACTCAGTTGTATCACCATTATGGGAACCATGGAAAGAATGCACAGCTACAAAGACGCTCTCGCCCATGGAAAAGCTGGAGAAATCTGAGTAGGAACCTTCAATTATCCTATCCTGATGGCGGCGGATATTTTACTCTACGATGCCGACCTCGTACCCGTTGGGAAAGACCAAAAACAGCATGTGGAATATGCTCGCGACATTGCAGCAAAATTCAATCGCCAATTTGGAGAAACTTTCACTCTGCCAGAGCCCTTTATCCCTGCAGAAGTGGCAACTATCACGGGACTGGATGGTCGTAAAATGTCCAAATCCTACAATAATTATATCGGACTTTTAGATGATGAAAAGACACTTTCGAAGAAAGTGAAACAGATTTCCACAGATATGAAGACCGTCGAAGAGCCAAAAAATCCTGATGAATGTAATGTGTACAACATCGGAAAATTTTTCCTTACTCCCGAGGAAGATCAGGCTCGAAGGACGAAATATCTTGCTGGTGGATATTCCTATAAAGAAGCCAAGGACTATGCTTTCGAAAAGATGCGAGCCTATTTGCAACCGATTCAGGAAAACTATAGAAGTATCAGTGATGAGGAAATCATTGCTCTTTTAGCAAAGAATAAAGAAAAAGTAAGTGGTATCTCTGAGAAAAAGATTCAAGACGTTTATAAAAAAGTCTGATTCAGTTTATCTTAATTTCTACCTAGTAAATGCCCCTTTTATATCGTCTTTTTAAAAAATGGGAATATTAGTGCTAATAGGGATAGTAAGCTTTATGATATCTGCATTTTTAACGGGAAGAATAAAAAGAGCTTATGAAATCCTCCCATTTAATCACGATATATATATCAAAGAAAGTATACGTCTCTATGATTTTGCTAAACAATATCAGCCACTCCTCTATGATGATCCTCAACAAAATAACCCAAAGCTTTTACGAACTTGGTATGAAGTAGTAGAAAATAAAGAAACCTACGACATTATCTATTCTCCCTGTCGAGAAAACGAAAAAAGCAGTAATTGGCTTCACAATACCAGCTATGCAATTTTTAGGAGTGTATACTATGGATATCCTCTCTATGATATTGAATCTATTTTAGTCAAAGTAGATAAAAAAAGCGGAGATGTGATAAAATACGTCTTTGAAACCCCTTTTAATCATTATAGCAACCCTCTGCTCAAAGAAGGAGCTAATTTTTTTGTTGAGCATTATATCAATACACTCGGGAAAATAAGGAGATACGTACATAGCTTTAAAAAAGCTAAACATCATAGTGCCAGACACTGTACTACAAGCTTAGAAAAAGTACACAACGATATGTTTCGTCAGACTATCTGTAAAAAAGGTAAAAACACTATAGTCCAAAATGCTCCTATTACTCTACATTACGAAGATACCCATATCAAGCTGGCTACTCTTACCCGAAATCACTTACTAGGACCCCTGACTTCCCAAAATAAAAATATTTATACTCAGAATACTACAAGTAAGCTTAAAAACCTGACTGATGAGGATTACAAAACTTATAAATTTGCTAGAAAAAGCCAAACTGAACATAAAACTAAAGCTCCCGCCTATCAACTTATCCTGGTAGCTTGCCTCTTTTTCATAATAGGGATCGCTATTTTTAAAGGACTTGATTATTACCTCAATTTACTTAATAAATAAGGAAAATATCATTTTACATCATAATATCTCTTGCATGCTACAAACTCTCTACCAAAAAATATATTTACCCTTTCTGAAATTTTTAGGGAAAATTTTTAAATTTCAATATCCAGCACGACTGATAGTACTACTTAAAATTATTTATATTCCAGAAGAATGACGGGATACTCATCACTGGAAGTATTGGAAGCAGCACGGCATTTCGATAAAAAAGGGAAAAATTATAGGAACGAAATATACCAATTTAGTTAGTTGATTGGACCCACAGAGTATCTCCACTATTAATGAGACTCTTATTCGTTTATATAAAAAAAGTTTATCAAAGCACTGGTTTAATAAGAATAGAATTTGGTATGAAAAAGGTTTTTATCCTAAAGAATTCGTTCAACAAAGAAATGATATTGTAAAATCCAGAAACTCCTATGGAAGCTATTGAAAATTGTCGATACCTTGGTGGGGGGATTCCATCTTCTACTATAAGTGTTGACTAGGAGAGGTAGCTAGTAAAAATTTAGCAGGGAAAAGCATTTTAGACTGTGGAGCATTTATTTGAGATAGTGCCCTGATGTTTTCTAAAGAGCTAGAAGAATATGATAAAATCTATTGTTTTGAACCACAACAGGAAAATTATTCACTCTTGAAACAAACCATTAGACTTAATAATTTAGAAAATGTTCTCATTCCCATAAAAAAATGAGTCGGAGAAAAAATGATAAAAGCAAGTATTAGCGAAAGAGGAAATGAGTCATCAATAGGGAATGATACATGATCTACAGAAGAAATAGAAATAACTACCATAGATCAGTTCACAAAAGAAAATCAGATAAATGTCTGATTGATTAAATGGGATGTAGAGGGACAAGAATTAGGATCTATAAGATGAGCTGAGGCTACCATTAAGCAATTTAAACCAATCTTACTCATCAGTATCTATCATACTTGAAAGGATTTTTTTGAAATCAAACCTTTATTAGAGAGCCGAAATTTATGATATATATATAAAGTAATTAATGCTAATCCTTTCCATCCCTATTATGAAACTATGCTCATTGCTTATTAGTATTAATTCAGTTTATCTTAAGGCAATAACCTATTCTTATCTCTTCATAGATACCTAATGCAACTTCACCCAAAACTCAATGAGGGAATATATTGTTTCATTTCCCTTCCTATCGGGGATATTCCTCCCAAAGAAGCTCTCATGACTTTTCAGGAACAGGAAGGAACTACCATCATTCTAGCAGAAGATATTGCTAGAAAATATGGATATATATATTCTTTTCGCTGTGCTTGGATTACTCTCGCAACGGAAACGGATTTAGAGATGATAGGGATTACTTCAGCCTTTTCAAAAGTTTTGGCGGAGCAAGGAATTAGTTGTAATGTAGTAGCGGGAGTTCATCACGACCATATCTTCGTCCCTTTCGATCAAAAAGAAGAAGCAATGAGCTTGCTTGAAAGTCTTTAACCTTTTATCTCTCTCCAATGTTCAATACCTTTTGAATGGCTGGTGCAATAGCCCTCATCACACTCCTCTTCACGGGAGCAAATTACTACACTATCACCAGACGAATAGCTATCTTCGGAGGACAAATCAATAGTAAACTGATAATTCTCTTCATCAGCCTGCTCATCACCCTAATCGTAGTCGGACTCCAAACTGCCACTTTCGCCAATACCAAATTTTTCTCCATTCTCGGAAGTATCGGTTCTCGGATGTTTATGCTCATTCCCATCGTAGCAATTTTAATGGGAATTGAACACCTCATCAGCACTTTCCTTTTTTTTACTCCCCTGTCAGGGGGAGAGGGAGGAGGACGAACTGAAACGAAGTGGAAGTGAGGACGACGGAAGAGGGGGTTGCCAACACTCAGCGTTTTTTTGCTGATTCTTGCCTACGGAGTGTATAATGCTTTAACGACTAAAATCACCGAAACCACTATCACCACCGACAAAATTCCGAATGATGTGAACATTATGCTCGTCGCAGACCTTCATGTTGATGACCTGCTCTATCACGTCCATTTGAAAGCACTGAAAAAGCAGATTGAACTTCAACAGCCTGACTTTGTCCTCATCGCAGGAGACTTTTTCAACAGAGCGAATGTCAGACAAGCAGAAGCCTACAAAATCCTTTCTGACATTCACATTCCGATGTATGCAGTAGAAGGAAACCACGACACTATGGGAAGTTTGGAAGCACTGGACTACATCCAACAGCACACTCCCATTCAATTTCTCTACAATCAAAGCCTCACTCTTCCAGAGGAAAATATTCAACTCATCGGAATAGAAGAAAAAGGGCAACGACAAAAAGATGGAATGAATAAAGCGGTTTGAACCGTAACCTTACAGACGGGACAAGGGAAATGATTACATGAAGTTTTGGAAGCGAGCAATATTCAAAGCTGACCAACCTTCAACATTCTGATGACCCATCAACCCATCAGCCTTTCAAAGCTTTCTGATTTCCCAATTGACTTAGAAGTCGCAGGACACACCCACAGAGGACAAATCCGAGGACTCAGCTACATCGTAGCATTGGTGAACGATTATGGCTACGGAAAATACGAAGAAGATGGAAGGACTGCCTTCGTCACCCAAGGAATTGGAACGCGAGGACTTCCATTTAGGATTGGAACTAGAAGTGAGATTGTGATGCTTCATTTAGTTAAAGAAGTAAAATAATGGGAGGCTGTATCTTTTTATCACTTACTCAAAAATTCTGAAAATTTTCGGGAATTCTCGGGGAAGCACTCGTAGTATTCGGGCTTTTATGGGGAGAATTTCTCTACATTTTGTGGAGGTTTGGAATCATCTTTTCTCACCAGTGGATTTATTTGGTAGTAGGATCATTTATCCTCGCTGGAGTCGGGACACTCATGGATTTTTGCTATCTCGCGAAAAATAGGATTCTCCACGGCATAGGAAGTGTATTTCTTCGACTCCTAGTCCTGCTTTCTATCACGGTTGCTGTCCTCGTTTTGGAGCAGATTTTACATCCTAGTATTAGAATTTCTGGGACACTGATTATCCTTTTTATTCTCGCAGTGACGATAGGAGGATTTATCAGAGATAAAAAGCTGATCAGTACCCATCTCATCCTCAAGAGCCCTAAACTGAAAGCTGATCATACGGTCGTATTTGTCAGCGATTTGCATGCGGATTTGCTCCATTCTCAGCGATATTTACGTAAATTGGTAAATAAAATTTTGGCGGAGCAACCTGATCTCGTGCTCATTGGAGGAGATTTGATCAATATTCCTCATGATATCTATATCAACTATTTCGAGGAATTTCAGAGAATCAAAGTCCCTGTGTATGCTGTGATTGGGAATCATGACATTTATTTTGGTCCTGATACTACCCTCATCGAAAAGATTTTCAAAGTCTGAAATATGATCCCGCTCAGAAATACTTCTACCACCTGGAAAGAATTGCAATTAGTGGGAATCGATGATAAAGAACTCCGAGGAAAGAAAAAGCTACCTGCCATTTTGGCGGAATGTCAGATGAAAGATACAGGAAAGTACACGATTTTTTTAACGCATAGACCGATTCGTCTTTCTAAAGTCGCTCAGACTCCCGTGGATTTGGAGCTGGCTGGGCATACGCATAAAGGACAGGTTTGGGGTCTGCATTTTCTCTCTCAATTGATGAATGATTACACCTATGGGAAATATCTTTGGAAAGAGAGAACTGCTTTTGTGTCCCAAGGAACGGGTACGAGAACACCCTTTAGAATTGGGACGGAAGGGGAAATTGTGGTCTTGCATTTACAGGCAAAATAACTATATTTGCACCTGCAAGCCCAAATGATGGAACTGGTAGACATGCACGCTTCAGGTGCGTGTGCCGTAAGGTGTGGGGGTTCGAATCCCCCTTTGGGCAAAAAATATAAAGAAGGCTGATCTCTATCAGTTTTTTTGGTAGTAATTTATTTCCCTATAACCTCCAAAATCTCTTTAAAAATCTCCTGTGCCGGTTTCATCCCATCAATACGAACGAGCAAATTTTGGGATTCTAGCCGTTCTAAGCAGGGAGTCGTATCACGATAAAAAGCCTGAATTCTGTTTTCTATAGCTTTTTTATCTTCATCATCATTACGGCGATACAGTTCGCCGCCACAGGAGGGACATTTTCCTCCAACGGTAAGCTCAGGATTGAGGGTGGCATTGAAGGTATTTCCGCACTGTCTGCAAAGCAGTCTGCCTGATAACCTTTTGTAGACCTCCTCATCAGAAATTTCTATGTGAATGACCGCGAATAATCTCTCGTGATCTCGCATTTGTTGAACAATATTAATCGTTTGCCCCAATCTACGAAATACTCCATCTCCGAGTACAAAATCTCCTGATTCTAAGGTCTCCATAAATACCCCTCGCAGACTTGAGACGATTCCGTCTTTGACGAGCATCCCTTGTGAAGTGAGGTATTTGAGGTAGTCACCAATCGGATTTTCCGTGGACTGCAAAGCTCTCAGGATCCCTCCCATTTCGCAGTATTTCATTTTTTTTCAAAAATGCTCTAGTAAAAGTCTGGCTTGAGTGCCTTTTCCACTGGCTTGAATACCAGAGAGGATAATATCTTTCATAGTGATGAAAAAAAATAAATCTGACTGTAGTATCTCATTTCTCCCTGTTTTTTCAAGGGGAAGATTAAACAAACGAAAAAGAGTAGCAGTCCTGGAGATTCCAGGAATCTACTACTCTTAAGATTTATTGTGTAGCTACCGAATCCGAAGCTACTCGCGGATAATAGGTAATGGTGACAACTTGACCATACTCTCCGCTAGCACGTTCACCTGCATATTTCAAATCAGGATGGTCTCTCTCAAAGAGACCTTGTGCTATCGCTATCTTTTCTGCGATAGGTTTGCCGAATGTATGGCTACTTACCTGGAATATATATTGGTTGCCCACGTGAGCGTAGCTCACACCGTATTTTTCTACCCAACAAATTGGTTTCCCGTCTACAACCGTTGGTTTTTCTTCGCAACCCGATAATAGGGACATTGTTAGCCCCATGATAAGTACTACAATTAAATTTTTCATCTTTTTTACATTTTTTACTCTGTTTCTACTACCTCAACTGAAGGTTTTGCTTTTTCACGATAGGTGGCTACTAGACAGTCTCCAAACTTCCCTACAGTATATTCAAAGATACATTCCAGTTCAGGGTGTTCCTTTTCAAACTGGACCTGTGCTCCAGCAAGAGTGACTGCAATAGATTTGCTTTTACTTTCCTTTCTATCATAGAAGAGATATCTCTCTCCAGAAGAAGCAAAATCCACCCCATACTTCTCTATAAAATAGATACTATCAGATTCCAGCACCTTACTTGAAGTTCGGTTAGTATAGGTAATTACTAGACAGTCTCCCAACGGACCTACCGTATATCCAAATCTACATTCTAGATTAGGATATTCCTTCTCAAACTCGATCTGTGCCGATACAAGCGTGATAGCAACTTCATCACCTCTAAAACATTTAGTATCATAGAAGAAATGTTTTTCTCCAGAAGAAGAGGCATACTCTACTCCATACTTCTCATGGAAACATACGGCTCGTCCATCGATAATCTTTGGGGATGAAGATGAATTCTGATTACAACTTGTAAACAGACATACTATCAATCCTAACAATACTACTTTTTTCATTTGTTCTTTTTTTGTTTTTACTTAATTTTACCTACTTACTCCGAGGGAATAGAGTCCGAGGGAGCTGGAGAAGGGACTTCTGAAGGAGCACTTACCGGCGGTTTTGCACGATAATTAACTACAAGACAGTCGCCTGAGGCACCCACAACATAATTGCACACGAACATCAAATTAGGATGTTCTTTTTCAAATTCTGCTTTTGCTGCAAAAACTGTTGGTGCAACACTTTCTCCTGACGAATGATTATGGTCATAGAAGAGGTATCTTCCCTTACCTGATGAGGCAAACTCTACCCCATATTTTTTATGGAAAGGGTAAGCGTCTCCTTCTTGGAATATAGGAGATGTCCGAGCAACATAAGTAGCTACCAGACAGTTTCCCCCACTACCCACGACACATCCATTCACAAATTCCAAATCAGGATTTGTGCTTTCGAAAAGGATTTGTGCGTTTGCAAGAGTCAGTGCAATATCTTTACAACTCCCACTAGAAACGGAGAACAAGTAATTGGATTCGCCACATCTGGAGAAATTCACTCCATACTTTTCTGCCCAACAGATGGGCTTACCTTCGACAGCCTTTGGGGGGTCGGTACAACCTGTCCCTAGGAACACTATCAGTCCTACTACTACAATCAAATTTTTTGTTTTCATACGCTTTAATTTTTATTTTATTGTTTTATATTTTAATTTATTATAATTATTTTCATATATATATCAAGACATTTTTAGTTTTTTTGTGATAAAAAAAGCATGGAAAAGTTTTTCCAGAATCATATACTCTCGTTAGTTTTCTGATTTTTTATTTTTTCTCTATCTGACTCTTTGAATTACGAACAGTTTTCCCATCCTAATAAAGATATTTTCCTCGTAGATATGACCAAAGAATTGGATCATTATTTTTCTGAATTAACCATGAGAGCTCTCGAGAAATATCTTCAACAGAGAAAAAGAATCTGAATCATTGTGAATAAAAAAGGATTTTCCCCAGGGATTATCTGCTACGACTGTGGGTTTGTCCCTCAGTGTGAAAAATGCTCGGTCTCCATCTCCTACCATAAGCAAACCAATGGAGAACTCATTGGACTCTGCCACATCTGTAAAGCTCAATATAATCTGCCTAGAACCTGCTCTAAATGTGGGAGTGCTCGTATCTCTCCTTATGGGATAGGAACTCAACAGGTTGCCGAAAAAATAGCAACAGAATTCTGAGCGAAATCGACTATTGTGGAGTCAGAAACTGTAAATTCTCCCAATAAAATTAAAAAACTCTTGAGTGAACTGGAAGGAGGTGCTAGCAATATTTTAATTTGAACGAGTCTGCTTTCTCAACCAATCCCCTCTTTTCCTCTCGATCTGCTCATTTTTCTCAATGCTGATTTGGGGCTTAATATTCCTGATTACAATACCAATGAGCATAATTTTCTGCTCCTGTATGAGACCTTTTCGAAGCATCCGAGTAAACATTTCATTGTGCAGAGTTTTAATCCTGATCACTACTCTATCAGAAAGGCCTGTAAATTAGATGAAAGCGGATTTTACGAGATTGAGAATGAGTTTAGGGAACAGCATCATTATCCGCCGTTTGCGGATCTCTGTGTCATTTTGTATAAGAATGAAATCGAGGAAAGAGTCTTTACTAAGGTCGATACCCTCTACAAGGAATTACTCTATTTGGCAGAGAAATACGAGATGAAAGATTTGGAAATTTACTCCACTCCCCCACTGATTTACAAGATGTTTGGAAAGTATAGATATAATATTATTTTGAAAGGAAAAGAAGTCAGAAATTTTATGGATGTGGTATACACCAAACTCAATCTGCATGCCAAAGGATTTAAAATCAATCGAGAGGCAGATACGATTGTATAATTCCCTCTACAATGTCAATCCAAAATATTGTCATTTACTCTTGCATTTTTTTCTGATAATCCTATGCTATCTACCTACCCCCTAGGTATATTTTTATTATCAACTCTGCGATGGTAGATACATATCAAACACTCACTGAACTATCTCATGATCACCAAAAAGGAAAAGACTTTGAAATTCTGACAGGAAATGAAGAGCATCCCGATATCGCACTTTTAGCTATTCATGGAGGATGGATTGAGCTAGGTACCGAAGAAATTGTAAAAGCCTTAGCAGGAGACGAATTTGCCTACTATATCTTTGCTGGCAGAAAACCCTCAGATAATCGAGATTTACATATTACCACCACCCATTTTGATGATCCTTTAGCACAAAAAATGGTAAAACAAGCAAAAATCAGTCTTTCTTTTCATGGATGTAGTGATGAAAATTGCAGGAGTATTGATATTGGTGGAGGTAATGATGAGCTAACAAAGAAATTCTATGAACATTGCAAAACGAAAGCTGAGAGTCTAGGTATTGACTTCACTTATAGACAAGTATTCCCAGGAGAAGAAGCGGATAATATTATCAATCTCAATACTACGGGCATACAAATGGAAATTCCTCGCTGGTTCAGAGAAAAGCTCCTGCAAGATCAGACGTTATTTACCACTCTTGTGGAACACTTGAAGAGCTATCTCTTACAAAATCTTCATCAACCTTCTAATGATATACAGTAATCTTTTATTTTATCTCTCCCCTTCTCATGAAAACCACGGTACTCTATCTTAAAGGAATGCATTGTAATGCCTGCAAAATTCTGGTAGAAAAAACGCTGATCAAACTTCCCCGCATTCAGACGGTGGATGCAAATATTCGCAAAGGAACGGTAAAGCTCCGATATGAAGGGAATCTTGATTTTAAGGAAATCGGCAATGTCCTTCGTGAAAGTGGCTATGAACTTGTGGAGAAACCCGTTGCTCGTCCACGATTCAGCAAAAGCTTGGCGGACTATAAAATCGCTCTCATAAGTCTGATTTTTTTCATCTTTCTCTATTTTGTCTTGAAAGCGACAGGTGTTTCCAGCTTTTTCAATATTCAGGAGAATGCACCCTCACTAGGAATTGTGCTTCTCATCGGACTCACGGCAGGATTTTCGAGCTGTATGGCGGTAGTAGGCGGATTGGTACTCGCAATCTCTAGTCAATGGAATGCGAAAAATAGTGAACAAAGTTTTGGGAAAAAGCTGATTCCCCATTTTCGGTTTAATATGGGAAGAATCGTGGGATTTGGGCTTTTGGGAGGGGTCTTGGGGCTCTTTGGAGGGGTACTTACGCTCTCCCCACTCGTCATGGCAATTATGATGCTCTTAGTAGGAGTAGTAATGTTGCTTTTGGGAGTGAATTTGACGGAGCTTTCTCCAAAATTACAACAAATCACGCTCGCTCTCCCGACAGGGAAATGGTTTAGTCAAGGAGAAGATGAGATTATTGGGAGTAAAAAGCAGGGAGTATGGAAGGCGATAATCAGTGGGGTTTTGACCTTCTTTGTGCCGTGTGGATTTACGTTTGCAATGCAACTTTACGCCATCGGTACGGGAAGTTTTTGGATGGGGATGGCAGTGATGGCTCTCTTCGCTATAGGAACCTTGCCTGGGCTGATCGGGATTGGAAGTCTGACTTCTCTTTTTAAGGGGAAAATCGCTAACATCGCATATAAAGCAATCGGAGTATTAGTGCTTTTGCTCGGGGTATATAATATTGCTAATTCTTACGGAGTCGTGCGAGCTAATCTCCGTGGAGGATCAGAGTTTATTGCTGGGGAAAATAGAGAGAAAATTCTGATGACTTACACCGCCAAAGATTTTTTACAACCTCATGAGATAGAACTAACTCTGGGGAAGGAATACGAGATTGTGATTGATGCACAAACTACCCTCTACGGATGTATGTCCACAATTTTCATCTCTGGATTAGACAATAACATACAATCTGTAGAAAAAGGGAAACAGATCACCTTTCACGTCAAGCCTAAAAAATCGGGAGAATACGATTTTCTCTGTGCGATGGGACTCCCTCACAATGCAAAAGTTGTAGTGAAGTAGAGACTCCAGTGGTAAGCTCTGGTATTTTATAGTAAGAAACTTAAATCAGTTCTCTCATATTTTGGATTGGGGATTTTTGTTTTTTTTGTATTCCAACACTTGATACCGTCTTGCCTCGTTTTTCAAGGGTTGTCAGCGAAGAAATCTCTCGTATATTGATTGTAAGCAAATTGTGGCTTAAGGGGATATTTCACCCCGTTTTTTCTTTCTTGATGAAGCCTTTCCCATTCAGTTATCGCTTCTTGATAAGTTTTTTTTCCTTTATGTTCTTGCATTCGTTCCATAAATTGGGTGTTGAATTTGAATTGCTTGCCGATATGTTGTTTGAAAAAAGCTCTCTGAAGTTCAGAGTTGGTGTAGTCGGAAGGGATTATCGAGTCGAGAGTCTGATTTTTCATTAAAATTCCACTTTTGGAGCTTTTTTGATTTCCTCCTCTCATTCAAAATATTTTTCTGGCGTTTTGTGAAATAAGATATTCGCAGGAAATTGCTGAATGACAGTATTGTATTCTTTGGTCGTTGCATTGAAAAATCTTCTCGCAGCAGCGATTTTGTTTTCGATATCAGAAAGCTCATTCTGAAGCTGAAGAAAGTTCGTATTAGCTTTGAGTTCTGGATAGGCTTCTGCTAAAGCAAAGATACTCTTCAATGCAGAGGTCACTTGATTATTAGCATCAGCTTTTTCTTGGATATTGGTAGCTGAAGCAAAATTGTTTCTGGCTTTGATCACATCTTCGAGTGCAGTTTTCTCGTGCTTTGCATAACCTTTTACGGTATTTACCAAGTTATCAACGAGGTCAAACCTCATATTCATTTGCACATCAATGTCAGAGAGAGCGTTTTCTCTGGTAGTTTTGAGTTTGACGATGGTGTTGTAGAGGCTGAAATATCGAATTGCACAGATAATAATAAGTCCTAAGAGAATGAAGAGTGCAGTCATTTGTAGAAGAGAAAGAGGATAAAATAAGCTGAATAATTCAACTACGTTTTAGTTTAGGAATTGTGGGAAGTTTTTCAAGCTCTATGCAAAGGATTTAGTGAATCTTAAATCCCCATTCGTGAAATATCTAATATCTTTGATTCCATATTTCATCGCCGTCACCCTATTGATCCCAATTCCAAAGGCGAATCCTGTCCGTCCTTCTTTTGGGTCTACCCCCGCGTTTTTCAATACATTTGGGTGAATCATTCCAGCTCCCAGCAACTCAATCCATTTAGAAAGCTGAGTTTCTCCTGTCTTTTGGTCTACATATTCATATCTTGCGTCAATTTCAAATCCTGGCTCCACAAACGGAAAAAATCCAGGACGCATTCTGACTTCTACTTTCTTTTTCAAGGTCGCAGAGAGGAAGGTTTCTATCACATTTTTGAAATTGGCGATAGAGATATTTTTATCGATATACACCCCTTCGCATTGGTAGAACATCGTGTCGTGAGTCGCGTCCATTTCATCAAAACGATAGCAACGCCCTGGCAAAATCGCCTTAATCGGCACACCGTGCTTTTTGATGATGTAATTCTGAGCGGAAGAAGTATGAGTTCTCAATACATAATTTTCTCCTCTGGTGTCTTTTTGTTTGAGATAAATGGTGTCGTGCATTTCCGTTGCGGGGTGGGTAATTGGGATATTTACCGCTTCAAAATTCTCGTATTTGCTCACGACTTCTGTCCCCAGTTCTACAATAAATCCCATAGATTGAGCGATTTCTTCCATTTCTCTTCTGGTTTTTACCAGCAAATGGTAATAGCCTTGTTCCAGTTTTTTTCACGGAAGCGAAATATCAATCAGCTCTTTCCCAAGTAATTCGTTGATTTCGGACATTGAGAAACTTTGCTCTTTCTCAGCATATGCGGTTTCCAAAACAGTTTTTAAGTCTGAAAGAAATTGTCCTTTCTCCTTTCTTTCATCGGGAGAGAGGCTTCCCATCGTTTTGAATTCGTTCGTGACGGAGCCTTTTTTTCCGAGATAGGTTTGATATCGTGTTTCTAAGGCTTCCTTGGTCGTAGTAGCGGAAAGCTCAGCGAGAATCTGATTTTTGTCCATGGTTTGGTAAGATTACAGAAGATTAAAAAGGATTTCAGAGGATTTGAGGGGATTTCGGATGATTAAAAAGGATTTCAGAGGATTGATTGATATGATAATAGGGTTTTGTGGGGTAATTTCCAGAGAATTTTCTTCAGATTTTTCTTCAAGTCATTCCCCAAAGATCAAATCATTTGAAAAGGTCGCCAAGAGACGACCAATACTAAGTTTTCAAGCAGGATCTTTCTATCCAATACTCAGAATTTTTACATCTTTTCTCGTGGTAGCTAATCTCATTTTTACGGTATCTCCTACAGCTTTTCCTCTGATCGCTTGCCCAAGAGGTGAATCCAGAGATACGAGAAGATTTTCCTCTTTGGTACCCACTTCTCCGCTTCCCACGATCGTCACTTCATATTCTTTTTCTTCGTCTTCGATCTTCACTTTCACTTTAGATCAGAATTCTACTACTTTTTTGGATGTTTCAGGTTTTTCTGCTCCATCTGCTTCGTCAACGATTTCTACATCCTCGATCAATTCTTCGATTTGTTTCATTCTTGAATTGATAAAATCCTTTTCTTCGAGTGCAGACTTATAATCAAAGTTTTCTGAAAGATCTCCCATTTCTTTCGCTTCTGCAAGCGTGACCAAAACAGCTGGGAGTCTGACTTGTTTGAGCTCTGAAAGTTCGTTTACGAGTTTTTCATATCCCTCTCTACTAATTTTTTTTGTGTGTGCCATAAGCGTAGTGCATAAAAAATAAAATACCGATTATTTGAAGAGTCTTTTTCGTCCAAAAACTCCGAGAAGTGCTCTTTTTCGTTTATCGAAAGCATGAGTAATCAAGTCTGTAGCTACTTTGAATCCTTGGTGACTATCCGTAATAAATTTCTCTCCATCTGCGGTGAAAACAAAATCTGATTCATATTTTCCTTGTTTATTTTTGGTGATAGTATATTCAATACTCACTTTAGCATCTGGATTTTTGCTGTACACCTTTTTGAGGATGGCTTGACATTTGTTATTGAGCTGGTGTTGTACAAGTTTTTTGATGTCGGCTTGCATCACTTCAGATACATCGACAAATCTTTCTTTAAGTTCGGTCACGGAAAGGAGAGGTTCTGCCATTGGAATAGTATGGATTAAGAAATAAAAGCATCAATACTTTCTTTTCAAGATACAGAAAAGCCAGAAAAAAGCAACTCTTTTTATTTCAATTTTTCGAGAAAATCTTTTTTAATATCCTGATTTTTTTGAGCTTCTTTGACTAAAAAATAGCTTTTTCTAAAGAGCTCTCTAATATCTTCATAATAAATCAGATTGATAATTTCTTGGATAGTAAACCATTTGTAAATCCCGATATACCCCTCCCCTTCAATCAACTGAATCGCATCGGGAGATCCTGTATATTTCATCAGAAAATATGTCACATCCTTGTCTAAATGCCCTCTTTTGGTTTCACTGCTCCTGAGGGAGGTGGTGCCAAGTAATTGTTTAACGATGAGATGCTCTTTTTTGATTCAGGTTTCTTCTCCGATTTCTCTGATCGCAGATTCTTTTTCGGTTTCCCCTCTTTGGATTTTCCCTTTGGGGGCAACTCGTTCAATTTTCCCAGAAAGGGCATGGCGTTTGATGAGGAGATAACGTGGTTCTCCATCGGAAGCAATATAATAAATAATACCTCCAGCACTTTGGACAATTTCAGGCATAAGCATGTAAAATGAAAGATAAATGATGTTGATTCCTTTTTAGTTAAAGGACTTACGTTTTCAAGAGGAAGTAGGGATGGGTTAGAGAAAGTTTTTTTGTATAACGATAAATCGCCCCAGAATACAGGGCGATTTCATCTTCACATTGTTGGTTCATTTAAAGGTAAGGGAAGACTAGTTCCTTTATTCCTCTTAAAAAGATTTCCGAAAGAGATGCACAGCCGCTGGAGGCATGAGCTGGTTTTCTCATTTTTTTCTGATTGAGTTTGGGGGATATCTTCTACTTTTTCATCTTTGAGAAGGTTGCTCATTTTTTTAAAGGCAAGTTCCTTCAATTCGTCTGATGAGTGTTCATAAATAAATTCCCACTCAGCGAATTTTTCCGCTGTCTCTCCCATTTTTTTCAAGCAGATCTGTCTCAGCTTGTGATCATCTGAATGACTAAATGTAGTTTTCCATTCGGCAGGTGTACGTTTTACTTCTCCCATTTTTTTCAAGATAAGACCTCCTATCTTTTCATAGTACCGGAAGCGAGAATATAAATTGTACCATTCTTCAAAGGTATGAGTCATTTCCCCCATTTTTTTAAAAGCAAGGTTTTTTTTTTCTAATGAGGAAGTGGATTGATAGACAGTCACCCAGTCAGCGAAAGTCTCAGCACTATCCATCATCTTTTTTTCGACAATTTCTCTCAAGCCATTTGAGGAGTTTTTCCGAAAAGAATCCCACTTATCGAAGGTGGCATCTGTATCCATTATCTTTTTCTGGGCAAACTTTTTCAAGTCACCTGAGGAGGTATTCCAAACAAACCCCCAGTCCTCAATTGAAAAGAATTTTAAGCAATCTTTTCTTTCTGTGCTGGCTATAAGCCCTAGAAGAAAAGGGTCCCTTTTTAAGTGCTCAAATTCTTCTTGCGTTGGATTTGTCAGGAAATCCTTTAATTTTCGTTCATTTGCTGTTTTTTCTTCTTCTTTCATTTGTTTATTTTTTTATTAGTTTTTTATTATTTTTCTTTATTATAATGATATATATATCTAAAGTCAAGACAATATTTAGTTATTTTGTAAAAAAAATACATTGAAGAAACTCCTCTTTTTCGTATACATAGTTGCAATGCATATTTTATCAAAAAATCTAAAAATCTGTATGAACATCAAAGACTACATCGCCTCAAAACTCAATGACGAACAAACCAAAGCAGCTCTTCACACCGACACCGCTTCTTTAATTATCGCGGGAGCTGGAAGTGGGAAAACGAGAGTGCTTACCTATAAAATCGCCTATCTTTTGCGATGATTACATATTCCTGTTTCTCGCGTTCTTTCCGTGACCTTCACGAATAAGGCTGCGAATGAGATGAAAGAAAGATTGGTGCAGATAAGTGAGGAAATTCCGAGTGATGTTGATACAACCCCTCCGCCCTACGGGCACCTCCCCTGACAGGGAGGAAAACTCTATGGGAACGAACAGAACGAAAACGCAGAGTTTACTCAGCCGATAATATCGGCTGGAGAGGGAGCCTGAGGAGCTAAGTTTACGAAGGCGGAAGAGGGGGTTGCTCCCCAAAACCCACAAACAGACGACCTTTCCGACTTCATTTCTGCAATGGAGAAGTGAACACCGAAGCAAAGTCAGACTTTTCAACTTCGTGCTTTTGATTTGAAGCGGATTGGGACTTTCCACTCAATTTTCCTCAAAATTTTGAAAGAGGATATTGATAAGCTGGGAATGAAATATAACAAAAACTTCGGGATTTTGGATAGTGGAGATAGTACGAGTATTGTGAAAGAAATTTTAAAAAGGCTGAATCTTTGAGATGTTTTCAAGCCGAACGAGGTCAAGGGGTTTATCTCGAAACAGAAGAATAACGGAGTTTTACCCTCAGATTTTTTGAAAGGTGTAGAAAGCAATTACGATGAAACGATGGGGAAAGTATATGAGGAATACCAGAAAGCCTTGGAAATCGCGAATTCGCTCGATTTTGATGATTTGCTGTTGTTGCCGTATTTGCTGTTTACGAAGCACAAGGAAACGCTGACGAAGTGGCAGAACCACTTTGATTATATTCTCGTGGATGAGGCACAGGACACGAACTGGATTCAGTTTGAGCTGATGAAGCTGATGACGGGGGGTGGGGCGATTATCACGATGATTGGTGATGATTTTCAGAGTATTTACGGTCGGCGTGGGGCGTTGATGGAGAATTTTTTGAATGTGAAACGCTATCGACCCGATATTCAGATGTTCAAATTGCAAATCAACTACCGCTCAAAGCCCCATATTGTGCAGGCTGGGAACGCCGTGATTAAGCATAATGTGAACCAGTACGAGAAAAATATCGTGGCTCATCGCAAAGGAAACGACAAAATCACGATTTTTTCACATAACAGCGACATTGATGAGGCAGCAAATACGGTGGAACTGATTAAAAAGATGAAAAATGGCTGAAAACTGACTTCCCGAGGACAGGTGGCGATTTTATATAGGACGAACTCGCAATCCAGCATTTTTGAGAATATTTTTCTGCAAGAGGGAATTCCTTACAAAATTCGGGGGGCGTTCAAATTTTTCGAGAGGAAAGAGATTAAGGATGTGCTGGCGTATTTGAAATATTTTCTGAATCCCTTGGATAATGTGGCTCTGAAAAGGATTATCAATACACCGAACAGAAAAATCTGAGATACGACCTTTGAAAAGATTTCGGACTACGCGTTGGCTCACGAGGTTTCGATTTATGAAACGATTAGCCAAATGCGAAAAGGGGAAATTCCGACCGAAGCTCTGAAAATCACACCTCAGGCGATGACGGGAGTGAAGAACTTTATTTTGGTAGTGGAGGACTTGGAAAAGGAGCTGAACGAGATGACGCCGTCAGATTTTATTGAATCTTTGGTGAAAAAAATTCACTACCGCGACCACCTCGTGAAAGAGGAATGAGGCGAGCAACAGGCAGACGAAAAGTACGAAAATATCGGACAACTTATCAATATGGCGAGCAAATATATCGAAAAGGGAGAGGACACGCTGAGGCAGTTTATGGAGGAAGTGACCTTGCTTTCGGATATTTCTGAGAATGAAAAGGGGGATATCGACGCTGTGAAGCTGATGACGGTGCATTCGTCCAAGGGACTGGAATTTCCGATGGTGTTTGTGGTGGGGCTGGAAGATAATATGTTTCCGCTGAGTAATTCGATGTTAGAGCCGAAATTATTAGAAGAGGAAAGAAGGCTGATGTATGTCGCTGTTACGCGTGCGAAAGATGTGCTGTTTCTTTCGTGTGCAGCGAGTAGAATGACTTGGGGACAGACCAAAATGAATCCCCCAAGCAGATTTTTAGATGAGTTGCCTGCTGATTTGGTGAAGAAGTATGATTTGTCGGGGGGAATGGAGAGAGAAGAGGTTTCTAATGTGTCGGAAGGTGATAGCGTGAAGCATAAGTTGTTTGGGGCGGGGTATGTGTTGGAGGTGTGGAATAATATGGCGATTGTGAAGTTTCATAATCCGAAGTTTGGGTTGAGGAAGGTGGAGTTGAGGTTTTTGGAGGTGGGGTAGGAGGTTTTGATAAAAATGTATTGTAGGGACACGGCTTGCTGTGTCCGTGTATGTGAATGTGATGTTATTCGGACGGAGCAAGCCCCGTCCCTACGTGATACGTAAATTATCCCCATTTCAATAATCAAATTTTTATTTGTCCTATATCAAAATGTCATTGCCCATTCGTAAAAATCCACGTGCAAAACGATATGATTATGCGTCATGAGGCATATATTTCATTACCTTTTGCACACAAAATAGAGAACATTTTCTGGGAGATATAGAGAATGAGGAAATGGTATTGAGTAAAATTGGTCATATCTGTGATGAAGAAATCCAAATTATGTTGGAAAAAAGACCATCCGTAGACATTCACGAATATGTTATTATGCCAAATCATATACATATATTATTGGGTATGGAAGGTTCCGACCAATCCAACGATACAAAAATCACCAATCAAACCCTAGGGTCAATTATTTGTGGATTAAAATCGGCGATAACAAAACATTGTCATGAACAAGGATATGTGTTTGCACGACAATCCCGTTATCACGACCACATTGTTCGCGATGAGCAGGCGTATGACAATATCAAATTCTATATTCAGCAGAATCCGAAGAAATGGAAGGAGGATAAGTTTTGGGTGGAGATATAATGTAAGTTTTTTGGAGGTGATGTAGGAGAACCTTACCCTGATAATCCACTATTTGACGATAAAAATCTCCATTATCTATTACAAAAAACCCCTCCTGTCAAAAAAATAAAGAATAAACTCTTGAAATCGTGAAGAAATTTCATAAAATGAAGTCAGATTTATTCTTAATCGTCAGAAAATGTATAAAGAACTACAATTTCTCATCTACAATACCCCACAAGAAAATATCAAAATAGATGTAGTAGTCAAAGATGAGACGATTTGGCTTTCTCAAAAGGCGATGGCAACCCTTTTCGGTGTGCAAATTCCAGCTATTAGTAAACATATTTCTAATATCTTTAACGAAGGAGAATTGGAGGAAAAAGTGGTTGTTTCCAAAATGGAAATAACCACTCAACACGGGGCAATATCAGGTAAAACACAAACACAAGATACCAATTTTTACCATCTGGATATGATTATTTCTGTCGGGTATCGTATAAATTCAGCTAGAGCTACTCAATTTCGTATCTGGGCTACCAAAATTCTCAAAGAATTTATCACCAAAGGCTTTGTACTGGATGATGAAAGATTGAAGCAAGGAGGGAGAGTGTTTGGTAAAAATTATTTCCGTGAATTATTGGAAAGAGTTCGCTCAATTCGCAGTAGTGAAAGACAAATCTGGCAACAAATCACAGATATTTTCGCAGAATGTAGTATTGATTACGATAGAGATGCACTACTTGGAAGCACGCCCCTGACGGTCGTATTCTCAAATCTGATGTAATCATAGCCAAAAATTATTTGTCGGAAAAAGAAATCAAAAGATTAGAAAGAACTGTTTCGGGATATTTTGATTATGTAGAAGACTTGATTGAATGAGAGAATGTTTTTACGATGAAAGATTTTGCTACAAGTATCAATGAATTTTTAGCTTTTAGAAAATATCAAATCCTTACCGATAAAGGGAGTATCTCTAAGAAACAAGCAGATGATAAAGCTGAATCAGAGTATGAGATATTCAATAAGCATCAACAAATTATTTCGGATTTTGATAAAGCAGTGAAAAAAATGTCTGGGGGATGAGTTAGTAAGGAATAGCGATTGGTTTGCTATTGTGGGGGGATGGTTGGATATTATTTTTTAGTTTTCGTTTCTAATTCTTCATAGTCATAGGTCGCCACTTGCAGTTGCCGAGAAAACCTCAATAACTGATTTTTCCTCTGATTTCCCACTGGTAAATATATTTTTAACATTTTTTGAATTGTGCATACAGTGTTTGTTCTTTTGTGATACATAAGAGGAAAAAGCTAGTTAAGGAGAGAGGTTTGTTTGCTATTGCAGGGGTTGCTTGGGAAAGTTGGGGGAATTTCAAAGAGAATGGATTTGATGAAAAATTTTTAGTTAATAATCACTTGATTTTTATGGTATGAGTTGTATAAAGAGGTAAGCTTTTAGAAGAATTATATCAATGAATAAAAGGACGGTCTCACAAAAAGTGAAAGTTGTAGATTTATTTTGTGGAATAGGAGGTCTTACACACGGATTTGTAAGGAAGGGTTTTAATGTTGTTGCGTGATTTGATATTGATGGGAGTTGCCAATTTTGATATGAACACAATAATAATGCAAAATTTTATTGTAAAGATATTAGAGAGACAAACAAGAAAGATATAGAACAACACTATAGAGGAGCAGAAATTAAAGTATTGATTGGGTGTGCACCTTGTCAGCCATTTTCAATGATGAACACGAAAAAATGAACTTATAGTGCCGAAGACATACAATCAAAAAGTCCAGTTGATAAATTTGCAGAATTAATAAAAGAGGTAAAGCCGGACATTGTTTCTATGGAAAATGTCCCTTGATTGATGACAAATAAAAAAAGCAATGCTTTTGAAAATTTTGTAAATATATTAGAAGAAGAATGATATAAAATTGATTATCACATAGTGGATTGCACTAAATATGGTATTCCACAGACAAGAAAAAGACTAGTATTGCTTGCTTCTAAACTATGAGAGATTGAATTAATCCCACCTACTCACGAGAAACCGATAACAGTAAGGGAAACTATTGGAGACTTACCGAAAGTAAAATCTTGAGAAGTTTGTAAAACAGACAAATATCATACTTCACAAAAACTTACAGACATAAATATGGATAGGATAACAAGAGTGCCACAAAATTGATGAAGTTTACTAGATGTTGATGAAAAATATCGACCAAAATGCTATCAAAAAGAGAGTTGAAAATCTTATTTACAGAATATTTATGGGAGAATGAGGTGGGATATGCCAGCACCAACAATGACAACACTTTGTACTTGATTAGGAAATGGAAGATTTGGACATCCAGAACAAGACAGAGCATTGACAGTAAGAGAAGTTGCAAGAATACAAACTTTCCCAGATGAATATCAATTCTTTCCAAATGGGGAATGCAGAGTGTTGAGGTGAGCAAAATTTGTGGGAAATGCAGTGCCTGTAAGATTGGGAGAAGTTATTGCAGAAAGTATAAAAAGGCATTTATCTACTATTAAATAATTATGGCTGATCAAGAAAAACTATGGGAACAATTAAAACAAATGGAATTTGATTATCGTTTCGATACAAAGGAACGAACTGTTCTTAATGTCTTTGAAAAATATCAAAATGATGTAGATGAAGATTGAAATGAAAAAGATGACACAAGTGAAATATACATTCCAGTATATCAAAGAAGTTTTAAATGGTCACAAAATGTTCAGTCTGAATTTATAGAATCTTTGCTTTTATGAATGCCGATACCTTATATTTTTCTAGCAGATGTTTCTAATGATTTGGAAAATGAGAAAGATAAAGGTAGACTTGAGATTGTTGACTGATCACAAAGGATAAGAACGATAGATAAATTTTTGCATAATGAATTAGTATTATCTAATCTACAAAAATTAACACTATTTAATTGATGTAAATTTAATGATTTACCAGAAAACATAAAAAGAAAATTTGAAAGAAGATCTATAAAATGGATCGAAATTAGTTATATTAATATTGAAAATAGACAAGATTTTTTCAGGAGAATCAATGATAATTGAAAATTTCTTAATCCAGCTGAAATAAGAAAGGGGACTTATATGGACTCATTGTTTTATATTATGATGAAAGAAATTTCAGAAACCGACTTATTTAAAGAAATGTGTCCATTCTCTAAAAAAAAGTTAGATAAAGAGGAACAAATGGAATACATATTGAGATTTTTCGCTTATTATGATAAATTCAATGATTACAATTGAAAGGTAAAATCATTTATAGATAATTATATCAAGGAGCATTCAGAAGACGACGAAAATATGATCAATAAAAAGAAAGAACTTTTAATAAAAACTTTTGAATTTGTGAGAGATAATTTTCAAAATTGATTTAAAAAAGATACTAATTCCAGTTTTTTGACTTCAAGAGTATATTTTGAGGCTATTGCTGTTTGAACAGCTTTGGCATTAAAAGAAAAAACAGATTTTGTTGTTTCAAAAGAGGAAATTAATCTTTGGCTATTAAATCCAGATTTTTTGAAGTTAGTATCATCTGATTGAGCTAACACGGTTAGTAAGTTTAAAGAAAGGATTTTGTATGTTAAAAACAATTTATTAAAAAATGAGTAAATACCTACTTTCAGTAAAACAAGATTTAGATGAGCGTTTTGAGGAAATTGATTCCTATGTAAATTTTTTATGATCTTTAGAAAAGTTAGAAGACAAAGATGCTGTTGCATATAAAAAAATTATACCAGCAACAAGTAATGTATACAAAATATTGAAAGCAAATACTTATATTTTACTCTACAATTTAATTGAATGGTTCACCGTAGAAATAAGTGAGTGCATATGTCGTTATATATCCGATGATGAAGTAAAATATAAAGATGTTATTGATGAGATTAAATCATTGGAATTAAAATGGAATCGTATCAATAAAATTAATGGTAATTCTATATCTTTGAAAGATCTAATTTCTTCAATAAATAATGATATTATTAATTTATCAACAAAAATATCAAAACAATGAGATAAGAGGGATTTTAAAGATCAATTAAATTGTAATGGTAATTTAACAAAGAAAACAACTCTTAATATATTAAAGGACTTCTGATTAATTCTATCTGAAGATGGAAATTTATCTCATTCAGATTCTTGTATCATTAAAGAACATAGAAACAAACTTGCTCATTGAGAAAAACGCTTTCAAGAAATTGGTCAAACAATTACAATACAAGAAATACAGAAAATAACTAATGATGTGAGAGATTATGTTCATTTTTTATATGAGAACATTGAAACATATCTGAATAATAAATGATATAAAATCAAGTATCCTCTTTATAGAAAAATATTAGCAATTTTTCATTATTAATTTCTGAATGCTATCCTAATTTTTTCCCCCACAATCTCTCCCCACCACAGAAGAGATTTTTTTTCAAAAGAATCCCTCATTTTCCACTTGAAATTTACTCGCTCAACGATATATTTCAAGTATCTAGATTGGTACTTTTTTACTTACGAGAAAAAGCGGACTTTTTGCGTTTCACACACAAATTGTCCTCTTGTAGGTTTTGTACTGGTCTAGATAACCCGTGGATCGCAAACTGTCCTCTTATTCTTAGGATTACTTACGATAAACGGGTTGTATGCTAGTACATACCCTTTTATTTTTTACAAAATTTTTATGATGAGAACATTCAAAAAATGGCAACTACCCATTCGTAGTCAATGGAAGGGGAGCTTTTTAGTAGTCTGATTTTTTAGTTTACTTCTCCTTGGTAGTGGAACTATTGCTACTGCCTCCTACACGATCACTAAGAATGAAGTCAATGTTACCATTAATGGAGATAACACCACCGATGGCTCATCTGATTACACCTTTACTCTTAGTGGTGCAACGGCTCCTGTAACAGAAATAAATGCGATAATAAAAACCAGTTATCCAGCTAATCTAAATATCTGAGAAGGAATTACTACTGTTCCGAAAATGTTTCCAGCACAAGTAGCTACTGACCACAGTCCAGGGATAACAATAGTTCCTGATGAATCCCCATGGGGAATGGACTATATGAGAATAATTTCTAGTTGTTCAACTAATGGATCCTGTTATAATCAATGGTCTTATAAAGACCTTATGAATCAGAATATTACCCCAACTATTTCTCAAATGCCTACTACTATCTCTCTATGATTTTGGCTCAAAGATAGTACAGTCAATACAGTTTTTTCTACTGATTGACCTGATATTTGGATTAATGCTGATGCTTATAGTGGTTCAAACGATTATACGAGGAAAAACAATTTACCTATTAAAAGTGCCTTAGATTCTAGTTCTCCTATTCCGATTACTTTCATGGATGCTAATAAATACCAATCATATACTGCTACTTTAAGCAAATTAGCTCAACAAAGTTGATGGACATTCTATGTTTTAATCATTGATAATATTATTTATAAACCTGACTATGTTCCATCTAATCCTAGTTTTTATATTACTTTTAATGCGATAAATACTAATTCTCTGTTTCCAAATGGTGCCACTATCGAAATGGCTAATTTATCATTACTCTTTGATAGCACTATGGGACCTGAATATCCCTGGGTTAATACCGTAGAGGGAAATATTCGTCTAGATTTTGATCCTCATGAGACTAATTTTACTATTCCACAGGATAAAATTGCTGGTGATATTACTATTTCAGCTGGCGCTTATCAAGATTCTACTTTATCCACTACTAATGGTGCAATTGATATAAACCCATTTGCTTCCGCAGAATCTAATACTGTTAAACCTTTTACCCTTGCTCTAAACGGAAATGAAATTACAAGTATCATTTCACCAACAAAGACTTTGGTTGAGGGGACTGATTATACTTTTGATGGGACCACTTTTGCATTCACAGACTTATTTCTGGCGGGATTAAGTTTAGGTGCCAATATCATTACTTTCAATATGACACATGGAATTGCTCCAATTTATGAGATTATTGTCACTAATTCAGATAATGGTCAGGGAGCACTTCAATTCACACTAAATAGTGATATTTTGTTGGTGAAAACAGCTTTTAATGATTCTACCAATATTATTCAACAATTCTTAATGCCAAGAGTACTACCTACTGCTAATGGTCCTTTTGATATGCAAGGAGTTAAACAAGTAGCAAATACTAATATCGGAATGAATACTGATTGAGCAATAGTACTTGCTGGTGGTGGCGATGAAGCTACACCATTCTTGTTTAATAGCTCATATATTGGTGCTAACCATGGCTTTAATCAAGGACAATTAATTACCACCATTCTCCCTCATGGGAAAACTTATGCTGATATCGGATCAGTATGGCAAGATTTATCTGGTAATGAATTTTACCTATTAAGAATTGAATCAGATACTCAATTATTATTTTTCTCCAAAAACTATGGTTCTTCTCCTACTAAGACAGCTTTTAGGAATATAACTGGTACAACATTGACTCATGTTGAACAGGCCATTCACACAGATGCTATTGCTATTGGTAGTAATACCAATACACAAGTAAACCCAGCAATCTGGCATACCAAATCTGAACTTCGAGCCTATCGTAATGACCAAAAAACAAAAATACTTCCCAGCAATACTATCATTTCTGCGGACTATATAGAAATTTATGAATATTATGATATTGCTAATCCTGGTTTAATCGGTCCAACCTTGCAAGTTAATAGACCAGTTGGGTGATATTCTTCCAATCCAAACCTAGCTGAAAATGTCCCAGCTATTATGCATTATAAAGCAATTCATAAAATTACTGCGGACGGTGCTTTGGTTACTACGGTGAATCATGAATTTGTGGGTGAGGTGAATATGAGTTATTATGGTATTATCCAATATAACAATAAATCTGATGCATTTGGGGGAGGACTTTGGAAATATATTCCAAAAACCTTGCCCTTGAACGATCCAGCTTATGATTTTAGTATACCATTCAATATGGCTAACCTTGTTGCAACAGCTTACATTAGAAAAACAGACTGGATCCATCCAACTGATGTGCCAAATAGAGACATTACTTACTATAAAAATGGAAGTAATGAAATAGTAGCAGGATTCGCAGCAGGTTATCTACCACTCCTTGATGGAACTAATGATAAACTTTTAGAAAATCTCACGAATACTTCAAGTTTTATCTACACTTCTAAAAAAGATTACCCCTATTTTACACAGAAAAATAATTTGACAATTCAAGGGGTAGCGTATCGTACCTATTTTCCTGTCGATAGTATTAAGTTACATACTTCATCAGTACTTGTTCCATATGAAGATACATATTACTATTACCTAGACTATCATACTACTGGCAGCGAAACTATCCAATTACCAACAGAACTAAATAATAAATCCCCAATATTAATAGAAAAAAGCAGTAATGTATTATATGAATATAGTAGCCCTAACAATCTTAATATAACGGTAGGTACCACAACGGGTAATAATAGTTACTTAGTACTCAAATTTGAAATCACTAATAATGGAGGTAATGGCAATTGAAACAACAACGGAGGAAGTAGTAGTTGATGAGGTGGAGGAGGAAGTTCAGCTTCAAAAGACAGTTGCCCAAATGGCGATTTCTCATCCTCATATTACGATTGAATATGTGGAATGAATCCAACAACAAATGATAAGGTAGGGACAGGGCAAGCCCTGTCCGATAAGGACCCATTAACAAATGAACAAGAGAACACCGTAAGCAGTGTCCCTACAATACCGGATGATGAAATTTTATCCGCATATGATTGGGCATTCTCCCACAACATCACCACCCTCGCACCCATAGCAAACGCCAACCCTGACGGAACCGTCATTCGTGAACACCTCGCTAAAATGGTCGTAAACTACGCTCTCAACGCTCTCTGACGGACACTTCCAGAAAAAGTACCTAGTCAATGTCATTGGAAAGATGGAGCCAATGCTTGGGAATCTCAGGAAATGAAGGAGTATGCAGTGAAAGCTTGCTCGTTAGGTTTGATGGGAATAGATATGGACTACTTCCAACCCTATGCAAAAGTAAGCCGTGCTCAATTTGGAACGGTACTTTCAAGATTACTTCGGCAGAATACCTATGCAGGTGGAAAGCCGTATTATGTGAAACATTTGGAAGCCTTACAACAAAACTGAATTATGACCCAGATTGATACTCCAGAAAGTAGGATTGAACTTCGTCAACGAGTTCGATTGATGCTGATGAGGAGTGCGAAGTAGAAGGGAAAGTATAATATTGAAAAGACTTACTTCGGAGGAAGTCAGTTTTTTCTTCTCTGTCAAAAGATTACCAAATATCTTATAATAAAGAGTGAAAAATAAGCCAAACTTCAGTTGTAAAGGATTACTTGACTATGAATATTACAAATTATAATGAGTTAAGTGTCTATAGTCGTCTAACCACATTCTTTTGCAAATCAAACCTCTGGACGAATTTCATTTGACTTACATAGATAAAACACTACCCTTTTATCGTTTTATCTCGCTATCACCCTCAACCAATGCTCCACTTCCTCAAACTGGACCACATCAAAACGACAATCGCCAGATTTCCCGTGGCGGTACTCCTTACGCTGGTCTTATCAGTTTTATTTTTCTGTTTGGTGCATAGTTCATCAAGTCGGGAAACCCAGCTAATGCACGGCGTTTTCGCAACCGTTTTGACCTTCTTTCTGAGTATCGGAGTGGGACTAAAATGGGAAGAACTGGCGATGAAGAAAGGAAGCACTCTGATTTTCCAAGCAATAACTCTCGTCTTCGGAATCCTCTTTTCCCTGCGATTTGCGTGGAGCGGAGAAGAGCAGAGTGTTCAACTCTTTGTACTCTTACTGACCTGTGTACTGAGCATTTGCTTTATCGCACCGTTTGTCGTGGAGAGGAAGAAGGAAGAAAAGGCTGATTTGAATATCCCTTATTCGCAATATTTCCTCAAATTTGCAACGGTGATATTGTTTGGCTTTATTTTGTGAGGAGTCAGCTTGGGACTGGGGGCGTTGGCGATTGGAGCGGTGGATATGCTTTTCAGGGTGGATGTCGGAAATTCCTACGCTCACCGAGCAATTTTCGCACTCTCGCTCTTTACCCCGTTAGTGTGTTTGACCAAAATCCCTCAGAAGAATCAAGAGGCTGACCCTGAATTTAGCGTGAATGGCTTTGTGAGTTTCGTGATAAAATATGTCTTATTGCCATTTATCGTCATCTATTTCGTGATTTTGTATGTATATAGTGCAAATGTGCTGATTCACATTTCTGAACGACCTCAGGGCGAAGTATCTCGGTTGGTGATTGCGTTTTCTATTTTTGGGTATCTCACCTACCTTTTGAGTTATTTTTTCAAGGAAATTGGGATTGTGAAACGAATCAGAAAAGTCTTCCCATTCGTGGTAATTCCTCAGCTTTTTATGCTGTTTTATGCGATTTATTTGAGGATTGCACAGTATGATTTGACGACCAATAGGTATCTGGTGGTGATTTTTGGGGTGTGGTTGCTGGTGATTTCGCTGTATTTCATTCTCTCGAAGAAGAAGGCTCTGCTTTTTATTCCTGCTTGTTTGGCAGTATTTAGTGCGGTGTTTTCGTTTGGACCCCGGGGCGTGTTTGAATTACCTGTGCATAGGCAGTTGGTGAGGTTAGAAAAAAATTTAGAAAAAGCTGGAATGCTTGTCAATGGGGAGATTACGCCTGTGGAAGGAGAGCTTGACGCTAATTTGTGAAACGAAATCCGAGATGAAATCAGGTATATTTGCAATTCTCCTAGCTGTTTGAAATTGGAAAAGGTGCTGTGAGCGGGATTTATCACAGAGGAAAGGAACACCGCTTGGAGCATTTCTGAGTATTTGCATATCGATTATCGTTATAACTACGGGAAAGATGATAACGGGAAAATTCATAGATGGAGTATCAATAGTAATGATAGTCGCTTCCCGATGGACATTTCTGGATATGATTTTATGGTGTATGCTGAGGAAGATAACGGTTTCTTGGTCATCACCGACGGGGATAAGGTGCAGGAAAAAATTGATGTATCAGGAGTGAAAGCTGAGCTTTTGCAAAAGATAGACCTTCATCAGATGAACAATACCCTATCAAAAGAGGACTTAACTTTTGCATTAACGGGTGATAGGTTTGATGTGAAGTTAATAGTTGGAAATCGGGAAATCAATAATCCAGACGCCGAAGAAGTGAAGTATGCAGATTACTTAGACGGTTTTGTACTGGTGAAGAGAAATTTGAAGTAGAAAAGCAGAGGGAAATAGAAATCAAAAACCTTTATTTAAACCTTTATAATGGATAGACCAATAACTACCTTATTTATGAATATGTCTGTGGATGGGAAAATATCAACGGGAGATACCGACTTAATGGATACCTGTTTGCAGTATCCCAAAATTAAGTGAATCTGTGAAGGATATCAGCAGTATTATGATATTGAGCAAACTACTGATCTATACTCACTAAATTCTGCCAGAGTATTAACGAAAAGCCACAATGGGAAAAGCATTAATGATGTCCAAGAAATAGAAAAAACTGTTGTGAATTTTATAGTTATTGACAATAAACCCCACCTTACTTCGCAGTGAGTACAGAATCTTATAAAGAAATCTGATCAATGTTATGTAATTACTACAAATCCAAATCATCCTGCTTTTGAGTTTCAGAATATGGGGAATATGACAATTATCTATTATGAAACTATGATAGACTTCAAAGATCTTTTTACCAAATTTAAAGAAGTATACCATATTGAGTCCCTAACCATTCAAACTTGATGAACCTTAAACGCTCTCTTTTTAAGGGAGAAACTCATAGATAAACTTTCTCTGATATTGGTTCCAGCTTTGGTTTGAGGTAGTACTACTTCTACACTAATAGATGGGGAATCTTTGCATTCTTTAGAAGAATTACACCACCTCAAAGCATTGAAACTTACGGAAGTGGTACCACTAAAAAATTCCTATCTCCATCTCAAGTATGATGTTATTAGTGATACTCATATCATTGAATAAGGTGGATAAATTAAAAAGTCTGACTCTAAATTCATCAGACTTTTTTAATTTATCCATTACTATTAATTGTGTCCTTGTATACACTAATTAAGTGGGCAAAAAAGCTTACATTTGCTTGTCTTTCAGTCAAATACAATTCGTTTGTTTCTGGAAGAATGAATCCCCCAGAGTTAAACTTCACAGTATTTTCTAACCATTCCACTACGGAAGGCTTATTCCATTCTTTCCCTAGCCCGATACTATGTGCCAAGAAGTCTCCACGCACTGACTGGACAACATCTGCATCACGAAGGATTTTTTCCACCAAAGATAATTCACAATCTTGTTTAATAAAGGGGAACTCTGTCGTTTTAATTAAAGAACAAACCTTTGCCACTTCCTCTTCACTGTAGGGACGTTTGGAACGATTCTCCCGAAAAGATTGGTACTCGCTACAAGAATTAGAAACATTAATATCATCAGAGAGTTTTCCTGCGGAGTGGAAAAAATCATGGAAAAGCGAAGCTTCAAGTAAAATAATTTGCTCTTGTTTGGAGATTGTTTTACCATTTTTTCTACACT
Organism: Candidatus Peribacteria bacterium; assembly: GCA_031261265.1. The sequence goes on along the minus strand of JAISKI010000047.1, from coordinate 4,939 downwards.
TTTCAGAAATCTGATAACATGCCTCAAATACACTAAAATGATGATTTAGATTATGATAAGGATTGCAATTCCCTTCATTATGCACAACTAAATACACAAAGGTGTCAGCTATCCCAAATTGAATAGCAATGTTAAATAATTTTGCTACATTCATAACGTTTAATTTTTATTATTATTTATATATTTTATATTTATGTGTATTATATACATAATATTATTATTTACAATAGCAAATAATAAAATATGTAGATTTACTTCTACATCCTATATTTTTCCAAGTGGTATACTACCTTATTAAAAAAGATCTTCCTCATTATTTCTCTCCATTGTTTTTTTCAAACAAAATCATACATTATAGTCACCCAAAAGAAATATCACGAGATATATAAACAATAAATTTATTTATCAAATACCCCATGCCTATTCCCTACAAAATCCTCCTCTTTGATTTAGATGATACCTTAATTGATAACAAAGAAAATGTGAGATATGCTTTTCAGAAGATGATTGAAACAAGGGGTGAAGCATATACTAACGAGAAATTTCAAAGACGATATGAAATTGATAAGAAATTTTGGAAAGATTGGCAAGATGGGAAAATTACCTTGCCTGAAAGATATCAAAATGAAACGGGAAAGAAAAGTGAGGGATTTTTAAATTGGCTGAGGGCTCAAAGAATTCTGAGATATTTCGCTGATACTATCTCTTTGGAGGAAGCTATCTCTTTAAACGATATATATATGCATTCGCTAACGGAAGTCGTCATCCCTATCCCATGAGCCTATGAAACTTTAAAATATCTTTCCCATAAGTATGATATTTTGGTTGCTACCAATGGACCTTCCATTGCCACCAAAGAAAAGCTGGAGAAGATAGACTGTTTACCCTTTGTGAAAGAAGTACTTTCGGCGGATATGTTTGGCTATATGAAACCAAAAATTGAGTTCTTTGAAGGAATACAAGAAACCTATCAGTTGCCCAAAGAATCATATCTGATTATTGGAGATTCTTTGAAGTCTGATGTGGGATTTGGGATGAACTGTGGAATTGACTCATGTTGGTTTGATAGAGGGAATGAAACCTTGACAGAACCGTATCAACCTACGATGATTATCAAAGAATTGGTTGAATTGGAAGAGAGATTGTAAAGAATGGAATGAGGGAACAAGTGGGATGGAATTCCTTGCATTTTTTCCAAAAAACTGTATTCCTACATCAGCTTTTTTATTTTTCTTTATACAACCATGCAAACTCACTATGCTGAGCTAGGGATCCTGATTCCTGAAATCTACTTACCAAAAGCTGATAGCGACTGGAATAAACGATCCGTGGTCGCTTGTGATCAATATACTTCTCAACCTGCGTATCGAGAAGCGGTAGCTACTCACATTGAAGATCAGCCTTCTACCTATCATCTTATCTTCCCAGAGGTGTATTTAGGGCAAGATGATGGAGAACAGAGAATTGCAAAGATTCAGCAAGCTATGAACAACTATTTACAACAAGGAATTTTGGAAAACAAAGGAGTAGGATTGATTTTCTTGGACAGACAGACTTCTCATACTTCTTCTAGAAAAGGGCTGATCATTGCTCTGGATTTGGAGCAGTATGACTACAGTAAAGGTTCTCAAACGCTGATCAGAGCGACAGAAGGGACGATTTTGGATAGATTGCCACCGAGAATCAAAATCAGACAGGATGCTCCCTTGGAAACTCCTCATATTATGGTATTGATTGATGACCCTGAAAAACAGATTATTGAGCCTTTAGCAGAGCAGGTGAATGCGTATCAGAAGCTTTATGACTTTGATTTGATGATGGAAGGAGGACATATTACTGGCTATCATATTACTGATGATACTACTATCCAAAACCTGGTGAATGGCTTGAAAAAACTGGCTGACCCTGAAGCATTTAAAATGAAATACTGAGTGGGAGATGAATTGGGAGTGTTGCTTTTCGCTATGGGAGATGGAAATCATTCTTTCGCTACTGCTAAAGCCATCTGGGAAGAGAAGAAGAAAATGCTGAGCGAAGAAGAGAAAGCTTCTCATCCTGCGAGATTTGCATTAGTGGAACTGAATAATGTGCATGATGAAGGCATTGTTTTTGAGCCTATTCACAGAGTACTTTTTCAGGTGGATGAAGCAGAGTTTTTCCAGTCCGCACAGGAGTATTTTGCTAAGATCGGATCAACACTTGAGGTAAACTATTTTTCTGAAAAAGCTGAGTTGCCACTCCTCTCCTCCACTCCTGACGTACATCGTTTTCGAGGGGTAAGTGGGAAGCAGTATTTCACACTAGCAATTCAGCATCCTCAATTGAATTTGGAAGTCGGTAATTTGCAACGCTTCTTGGATGAATATCTTTCCTCACATCCAGAAACACATATTGATTATGTCCATGGAGAAGAGACTACAGAAACCCTAGGAAAACAAGAAAACAATCTCTGACTTCTCCTCCCTGTAATGGATAAATCAGCATTTTTTACCACGGTGATAAAAGACGGAGCTTTGCCAAGGAAAACCTTTTCTATGGGGGAAGCTGAAGAAAAAAGATTTTATCTGGAATGTAGAAAAATCCAGTAAGTGCCAAGAATTGCTTGAGTATTTTACACTTTTCCCCTAGTTTATGCATATTCATATCATCTCCCTCTTCCCTGAAATTTTCGATTCTTTTCTCTCGACCTCGCTTTTGAAAAAAGCTCAAGAAAAGGATCTGCTTTCTTTTCATCTTGTGAATCCGAGAGACTACTGCACCGATAAACACCAGCAAATCGATGACCAAGTGTATTGAGGTGGAGCAGGGATGCTTATCAAAGCCCAACCTATCATTGATACCGTGGAGGCTATCATTGCGAGTTTTGCGAAGCAATCCAAAGATTTTAAGATTCTCTTCCCCTCCCCTTCCACCGAAACCTTCACCCAAAAACATGCCTATGCCCTCTCAAAGTGTGAACATCTCCTTTTCATCTGCGGAAGATATGAAGGGATTGATTACCGCTTTGAAGAATATATGAAAACGAAATATCCCTCAGCTTTTCAAAAACTTTCTCTCGGACAATTTATCCTACTGGGTGGAGAAGTGGCTGCGATGACGATGATTGAAGCGGTGACAAGGCTCGTTCCTGGAGTGATCAAAGAGGCTGAAAGCCGACAGAATGAAAGTTATAGTTTAAAAAGCTGAATGACTAATTTAGAACCGCCACAATATACCAGACCTGAGGAAGTATGCGGTTTAAAAGTGCCTGAAGTGCTCTTAAGAGGGAATCAGAAAGAGATCCAAGCTTGGAAAGAAGCACAAGAGAATTCAGCCTTAGAAGAGTAAAAAAGCACTTGCAAATGTAAAGATAATTCATACACTCTTGGCAGACAGATTTTTGCGTATTTCTTTTATTTTCTAAACACAAAATTTCAATGAAACTCGATGGAAAAGCCATTCAAGCTGCGATGATGCAATTAGTAGAAGACTATAAATTTGACCCTTTTCAGATTTTAGAAATTTCCAAATTGGGAATAAAATCTGGGTTTAAAAAGGATTATCCTGATTATAGAAAATCTGACATTTTGGTGGATATCAAAGATGATGGAGCGGTAAAACTGTATCAAGTGACGGAAGTAGTAGAAGAAGTCGAAGATCCTGATACTCAAATCACTCTTGAGGAGGCCAAAAAAATCAGAAAGGATGTGAAAGTCGGAGAGAAACTTTTGGAAGATGTGACCCCTCAGTCAATGGAGCTTTCTAGAATTGCTGCTCAAGCAGCTGCTCAAACCATTAAACAAAGTCTCAAAAATATCGAAAGAGAAAAATTTTATGAAAAATTCCAAGACAAGGAAGGAGAACTTTTGAAAGCAAGAGTGGTGAGAGTGCATGGAGACAGTGTTATTTTGGATATTGATCAGACGACTGTGGTTTTACCTCCAGAAGGACAGATCCCGAATAGAAGTTATGAACCTGGAGAAGAGATCTTCGTATTTTTGAAAAAATTAGGAAAAGATGCTGGAGGAATCGTATTAGATATTTCTCAGACTAATGGAGAATACATTGGAGCAATCTTGGAAAAGATTGTGCCTGAAGTGGCTGACGGAACAGTAGTGATCGATAAAATTGCGAGAGTTGCGGGCAGAAAGACTAAAGTAGTGGTAAGTAGTACTGATGAAAAAATTGATCCCGTGGGAGTAATGGTTGGACATAAGGGAGACAGGATCAACACGGTGCTTTCTCTGCTAGATGGAGAAAAAGTGGACTTTATCGAAATGAATAATAATACTATCGAATTTATCAAAGCACTCCTCAAACCTGCAAATGTGCAAAGTGTAGAAATCCAAGCTGATGGGAAAAAAGCTATCATCAAAGTAGATGAAGAGCAGAAATCTCTGGCCATCGGAAAAGGTGCTTCTAATATCAAGCTCGCTTCCCAGCTTTCTGGACTTCAATTGGAGATCGTGTAATTTTCTCATTTCTCAATTGCTTTTTCCTAGTGAATCCCTATACTTCTGGGGATTTACTTTTTTGAACAAAAAATATGAAAATCTGACTCATCGGAGCGACCAATGTCGGAAAATCCACCCTCTTCAACCGTCTTATCGGACAATTTAGAGCGATTGTGACGGACATTCCTGGAACGACTACCGACATCATCAAACACAAACTTCAACTCGACAACGGAGAGATGATGACTTTCTTCGATAGTCCATGACTGCTGGATTTTACCGATGAACTGCCTTATATCAATCAAATCGTGAAAGAGTCAGACTTTTTACTTTTTCTCGTAGATGATAGCGTGGGGATTACGGCGAAGGAACAGCACATTTTGGAGTTGATAAGAGCAGAGAAAAAGCAGGAGCAGACCCTTCTCATCATCAATAAACTCGATATTAGACGGAAAGAGTCTGAAACTGACCTCGCTATCGCGGATTACTACGACTTGGGAATACCG
>JAISKI010000014.1 GCA_031261265.1 Candidatus Peribacteria bacterium | reverse complement strand
TAATAGCATACGTAGAGATCATTTTTGCCATTTCTTGTCTGAGGATGGTATCAGAGATTCTTGTGTCTTCATAAGTGGAAGCAGTAGTAATTCCGTATTCTTTAGCTCGCTCGTAAGCGGTTTCGTAGAGGGTTTTAGAGTCTTCTTCATCTGGAGCGTTGTGTTCTGCTTCTGCTTCACATTTTTTATCGTAGTAGGAAGGTGAGAAGTCGCCCTCAGGACAGTAGTCTTTTTCGAGAGAATTTCCTCCTCAAGCACTTGCAGATGATGAGGTAATAGTAGTCACTTCTATGATAGTATTTCCTTCGTTTCCTAGTGCGTCTTGAAACAGTACCTCTTCTTTTGCATTTTCTGTATACGTTTTCTCTCGGAGAGTTCCGAGACCCTTCGCTTCATTCTCTGCCTCCTCTGGTAATCCACTAGGTTTCAACGTTCGTCCTGGAGTAGTGACTTTTGCTGGTTTATCGAGAGTGATAGCTACGATAACATTTTCAGGGGAGGTATCTCTATCTTCTGCAATGACAACAGGTGGTTCTTTATCTATCCAAGTCACTTCCCCTGTTATCGTTTGGATTTTCAAATAAGAAGCATTATTCATTGCCGAATAATCAAAGAGATATTCTCCATTTCCCGTAAAGAGATGCCCTGTTTCTATCTCTGCATTAGCAGATACAAAGTTAGATAAATAGTCTTGATTTCCCCAAAAGCCCACAGTAGCTTGTACATTGGTATTAGTAGGAGTAGCAGGATTATAAGAGATTTTAGGACAAAGATATTGATTATTCTCCCAATAACCCCTTCCATATCGACTATCTAAAAGATTTGCTAAATCACTAGGAATGGTAGTATGGTTGAGACAATTATACTCAATACCCAGTCACCACATATTACTTAGATCAACTCCAGCTAATGCATCATCAGGAATAGAAGTAAGGTAATTCTCATAGATATTTATTTCACGAAGATTAGATAAATTCGCAAATACTCCAGCAGGAAGGGTTTTTATTTGATTCTGTGCTAAGGAAAGGGATTGAAGATTTGTTAGTCAATTGAAGATTTCTAATGGAAGATAGGTAATTTGATTACTATCTAAGTAGAGATGTCTAAGACTTGCTAGTTGATCAAATGCTCAGGGAGAAAGAGTAGTAATCTGATTATAATAAAGATAAAGCTCTCTTAAATGCGTTGCCATTCCTCACCAAAAGCTTGTCACCTGTTGATTATAGATTTCTAAGTATTCTAGATTTTCTGGTTCAGAGAGTTGTACCTCATACTCTCCTGCTGTGCTATAACTATGACAGGTAGATCCCCATCCTCAAGCCATAGGTTGAGCAGGTGTCCCGTCTCCCCAGTCTATGATGATAGTATCTGTAGTCCCACGATAAAAACATTTATTCTGTCCTGCAGAAGCTTTCCATGTTCGCCTAGTATCAGGAGGATTACTAATCCAATCTACTGTAGCTGTAGCACTTCACGTAGTTCCATACTTATCTTTATAAGTGAATGTAAATGTTTTATTTGAATGGAAAACATAGTTTGAATTACCTTCATTATTGGTAATAGTCATTCAGTTTTTATTAAAACTAATGGTTGCAATTACACTTCCTGTGGTAGGTGTTGGTCACTCTGGAGTGTACGTTATGATAGGCACAATAGAGATCCCATCTCCTATCCAATCTACATTTGCTAGTACTGCTCCAGTATTCCCATAGTCATTTTTCCATTCAAAAGGGAAACTACCTTTTTCTGTAAAGATATAAGTATTGCTACCACCGTTATTCGTGATCGTGATTCAGCTTCTATTAAAACTTACGGTAGCAGTGACACTTCCTGTCGTAAGTGCAGGTCCCACTGGAGAATAATGTATGGTAGTTCCTGGTATAATCCAAGTAATATTAATGCTATCTATTTTTGTATCACCAGAGGTATTTTGAAAGGTTATCAATTCGCCCGTCAAATTATCAGTATACGTTTTGGTAAAAATCCTATTGTCTGTAGTAGTTCGTCCTAGGGGATCGGCAAAAATTAACGTCCCTGTCTCATGCAAGGTCAGGGTAGCTAGCACAGTTCATGTAGTAGGTGTTTTGGGAGAGTAGTCTATAGAGAAAGGTACCCAAAATTGTGGTTCTGTAGTTGTCACACAACGAACTCATAAGGTTTCCGTACTAGAAGACTCAGAACCACAATTCCCAGCAGTTAGTGTACAATTTGTATTTGTTGCACTCGTTGCTGGACGTCACCACGATGTCCAATAATGATTAGCCTTAGAAGCACCTCCCGCTACAAAATTATTCAATTTGGACTTAGTATCGTAAAGTGCCAATCGCTGACTTGGATCGTTTAAATCAGGGAGATACCAATCACTTTCTCCTAGATCTAAATTTAAACAATAGATTGGTGCAACGGAATTAATTTTAGGCTGATCGGTAGATCCAGGGGCTACATAGAGATATCCTGTGCCTAAAGGTATCGCCAAAACACAGTTATTCAGGGGATCGTCTAACCCAACAGTATTACATCCTTGTGGATACGTCAGATCATCTGCATAGATGATATAACGGTTAGTGTCAGAGGAATTCGCTGTTTGGAATCAATGCTCATTAATAGGCTCAGCATTTTCTGGAGTCTCTTCCGTTGGAGTCTCTTCTACAACTTCTTCTTCAGGTTGTTTTTCTTCAGAGGTTCCTTCAAGGACTTCTTCTTCCGTGTCTTCAATCTCTTCATTAGCTGTATTTGTTTCTTCAGCCGAGACATCTTCAGTCGATCACTCTTCCATGATGTCATATAAAACCACCTCTTCAGGAGAAAGGTGAGATCCTTGATAGATCAACGTCCCAATAAGGAACAAGCCGAGTACAGCTACAGATGATAGTGTCCATTTTTTCATGATTATAAGCATACAAAGATAAAAAAATCTATATTAATAGAGGTATATAGTATACTCAAAAAAAATTTCTCGTCAAAAAATTAGCCCCTTTTTAAGGCACTTGGACTTGAAACTTAATAAATATTACTTGATAAATATATACATTCCAAAAAAAATAAAATAAAATAAATAAAAAAATTCTGATTTTTAGATTTTTCTCTTGTCTTCCCTCGCTGAATTTTAAAAAAATCATTTGTTTTTCAGGGGATAATGACTATAAAAAAAGGACAGTTTTATCTTATATAGTTATACCATGGAAGGATCTCGTAGTGTATTTACCTATAAAAACATTTCCCTTAAATCTTCAAATGCTACCTCTCAAGAAAAAAGAACTCCTCTCGCAAAAAAAAGACATATCGGAAAACTCATCTGACTTATTGTTCTGTTTTTTATAATTTGTGGTATCGTCACGGGTGCGATCTGGATGCAATTGCAGGTATTCAGTGAATTACCTGATGTCAGCAAAGTTAAAGATATGACCTTTTCTCAGGCGACCATTATCACCGATAGAAATGGAGTGGAGCTCTACAAACTTTTTGAGCAAAATAGAGAATATGTGGATATTTCCAATGTAAGTCAGCATATGATTGATGCAATTGTAGCAATCGAGGATCAGCGTTATCGAGAGCACGAAGGACTGGATCCTTGGGGAATCTTCCGTGCAGCTATCACGAGAAAGGGAGGAGCTTCCACCTTGCCTCAGCAGTTGATGACTAATGTTTTTAATCTCAAAGCGGGAGTAGGAGCCTCCTTTACCAAAAGAGTTGCTTACAAACTTCGTCAAATTGTTCTCTCCAAAAGACTCAATACTACGCTCCAAAAACAGATTAAAGCAGAAAACTCCTGACTGTCCAATGCCGAGATCAAAAGAGAGATGAAACTCAAAACCTTGGAGTTATATCTCAATTATATTGAATTAGGAAATAATTCCTTTGGAATTGAAGCTGCTTCAAAAGCATATTTTGGAGTTTCTGCTTCTGGACTTACCGTTTTACAGTCATCCATCTTGGCTTCCTTACCAAAAAGTCCGACCCTCTATAGTCCACTCAAAGAGGAAGGAAGAAAAAATCTGATGGGATATTTTACGATCACCGATGGTAGCGAAAAAACCTATCCTTTCGAAGGAAATCTAAAACAGGAGATTATCACAAAATTTAGAGATGCAATCAAAAATGCAGATTTCTCCAACAAAAAAGGAGACAATGCTTCCACGAGATTCCTAGTTGGATTAGGATCATTCTCTATCCTTTCAGAGGGAAAAGAGTATTATGTAAAATACTTCAATGGAAGAAAGGACGTAGTCCTCAGCAGAATGTTTGATGATGAATATATTTCTGTAGAGGAACTGAAACAGGCTTATATGGATGGGATAGATGTGACGTTTCAATCTAGTGCTTTCCCAATTAAAGCTCCGCATTTTGTTTTTTGGATCAAAGAATACCTAGAAAAACAATACGGAGAAGATGCAGTTCTCAAAGGAGGGATGATTGTAAAGACTACGCTTGACTATACGATCCAGCAGAAAGCTGAAGAAGCCTTCAAAGCCAATGAAAGAACGCTATATTCCAATGGTGCTACCAATAGTTCAATGCTCTATATGGATACTAATAATGGAGATGTGCTTGCCTATATTGGATCAATCGATTATTTTAATGATGAGATTCAGGGGCAAAACGATATGGTACGTAAACCTAGACAATCAGGATCCTCCATTAAACCTTTATTATATGCTCTCGGATTCCAAAAGCTTCCGCTCACGATTGATACTCCGATTTATGATATCCCTTTCCAAGTAGGACCAGATAAACCAAATAATGCTGATGATAAATTCGAAGGAATCCTTCCTTTAAAATATGCCCTCGGACATAGTAGAAATATCCCATCCGTAAAACTTTTCGAAGCGGTAGGTGGTGAAGAGGTAGTAAAACCTTATTTCCAACAGCTTGGACTTTCTGGAATTTTGACGGATCGAGATTACGGATATCCTTTGGCTTTAGGGGCAGGGGAGGTGACAATGCTCGAACTTGCAGAAGCTTATGCTTATCTCACCACTTCCACTCCCGCCGAACTTAATCCGATTTTGGAGATTACCGCATCTGATGGTTCTCTGATTTATCAAAAGGAAGTAAAAGAAAAAGAAACGGATTTAGTTCCAGACGGTATCAAATACTTAATGCGAAAAATCCTTTCCGATCCAAACAACAGATTGCCAGGTCGGGTCAGTAAATTTAATGTTGCAGGATTGACCTATGCTCTCAAAACGGGAACCTCTAACGTAAAAACTCCTACAGGAAATCGTCCTAGAGATGGATGGTTAGCAGCCTACACCCCAGATAATTTGATCTTGATGCGAGCAGGAAATGCGAATGCTACCCCAATGAATGCCAATGCGTTTGGAGGGACAATCCATGCCGATCCGATCAAACAGCTTTTAAAAGAGCTTTTAGCAGAAAACTTTATTACCAATAAAGAAATGCCAAATCTGGATACCGCCACGTTGAGTATTTCCAAACTTACAGGGAAAGTCGCAAGAGAAGATACACCGACAGAATTACAAGTTTCTACTATAGGATATGCTCAAAATCTCCCTTCCACCGTAGAAGGAACTATTTCCGCTCTGGAATACGACTCCTTGTGTCTGGGATTGGCGAGTCCTCTTACTCCTTCCACAGAACTCAAACAAGGATACCTAGTAGAAGGTCTCTCTTCTTTCATGCCAAATCAGAGAGATGCAGAAGATATCAAATGGTATTTCCAAGAATCTGCTTTGGCTACTCCTGTAGATACTTGATCTCGTACTACGCTGAGCCCTCTGCATATTTTACGAGAATATCCAAAGGACTACTGTGAAAATAGAGCTCTCTCCAAAGATGAAAATATTACCCTTTCTTTCCTCTCTCCACAAAATACTTGGAAAGTCTCTTTTAAACCAGAATTAATGTACTCTATAAAAAGCCCAGATTACTTGAAGACAATCACTGCCTTGATCGAAGGAGTCCCTGTCTTTACTAAAAGTGTGGTAAATAGTAAAGAAGAATTAGCTTCTACGTTGTTAGACCTCTCAAGTGTAGCTCCAGGAACCCACGATCTCACACTCCAAGCAATCACTACTGCTGGATCCATGAATTCCGCTACTATTAGCATTACCGTGCAGTCCACAGATACCGAGGCTCCTTACTTTTCGAAAGATCAATCAAAAATTACGAGAACTGAAGAAGAAAAGAAAGTGACGCTGATCTTTAATGATAGTTTATCTTCCGTTGTCGGAGGAACCGTTTCCGTAAATGGAGAAAAAATCCTCGATTTCCCAAGTAGAGTAGCAACCTTTACCACCACAGCAGACACCGTAGAAGTGACCGCAAAAGATGCTTATGGTAATGTGCTCAAAGAAACCATTGATCTCGCAAGCTTATAATCGTTTTATCCAGCATTGTTTTCCTCTATGTCTCTCTCTAAAAAATCTGCAAAACCTTCCACAAAGAAGTCTGCAACTCCTTCTGCTATACAACCAACAAAAAAGCTGACCGAAATCCCGTCCGAAATGCTCTATGACGATTACGCTTCCCTCGCCGAAAAAATCATCTTCCAAGGGGTGAAAACCAATAACCTCAAAGACATCGACCTCGAATTGCCCAAAAATAAAATCATCACTATCACGGGAGTATCAGGAAGTGG
>JAISKI010000034.1 GCA_031261265.1 Candidatus Peribacteria bacterium | reverse complement strand
ATATCAAAGAAGTTGAAAGAAAAATAAATAATAAACCAAGAAAAATACTCAAATATAGAACCGCTTTAATCTTGTTTACTTATTACTTAAATCAAGTTATCTAGTTCTTATCTTATTTTAAATGGTGTTTGGTGCATTTTGCTTGAAAATTCGTCTTTTTTACGGAGTGTAGATTCCTACGTAGGGAAGATTACGATAGTGTTCATCATAATCAAAGCCATATCCTACTACAAACGCATCAGGAATCACTTTCCCGACGTATTCTGGTTGGAAGTCTTTCGTCCTTTTGGAAGGTTTGTCCAAGAGGGAGACAACTTTCAGACTTTTTGGATGTTTATTTTGAAGGAAAGAGCAAACATTTACCATAGTAGTACCTGTATCAATAATATCTTCTACGATCAGGACATCGCGATCTGTGATAGAAATATCGGTATCTAATTCGATGTGGATATTCCCGCTGGAGGCCATTCCTGTATAACTACGTACCTTCATATAAGAAATTTCCACAGGGAGAGTGATTTGTCTCATCAGATCAGATAAAAAAGGCTGACATCCTTTGAGAATCCCTATTAACAATAGTGAACGTCCTTCGTAGTCTGCGGAAATTTGTTGACCTAAGGTAGCACAGATTTCTTGCAATTCTGGTGCGGTGAGGTAAGGGGTAATAGACATGTGTGTGTAAGGTTAGATGAATAAAAAAGATAGCCCGATGTGGACTATCTCAGTGTTTTTTTTGGATTATTTTTTCTTGAGAAAGTCCCCTACTCCTTTGATAGCCTCCAAAATTTCTACAGGCACCATCCAAATTGTAGTATTACTCTGATCTGAACTAATATCATTGATAGATTGGAGCGTACGAAGATGCAAAGCTCCTGGTGTCCTAGCCAACATTTCAGCAGCTTCTTGAAGGTTCTGTGCAGAAGCAAGCTCCCCTTCTGAAGTGATGATTTTTGCTCTTTTCTCTCTCTCAGCTTCAGCCTGTTTTCCGATAGTTCTCTGCAGGTCAACTGGGATATTGATGTCTTTAAGTTCCACAGACATTACTTCTACTCCTCGGGCATCAGATTTTTCATCTACTATTTCTTTAATTTTATGGCTGGCTTCTTCTCTTTTTGCGAGTAATTCGTCCAATTCAAACTGCCCTACAATATTTCTCATGGTGGTCTGAGCGAATTGAGTCATGGCATAATCGAGATATTTTACATTAATAACTGCTTTATAAGCATCATCTTCTCTGATTTTGTAATAAATCACTGCGTTGATCGTACAAGAAATATTGTCCTTGGTCATCGCTTCCTGAGAAGGGACATCTACCGCTTTTTCTCTAACATCCACGGTGGTAGTCGTCTGGATAAAAGGGATAACAAAATTCAGTCCAGGATTAAGAATGTAAGAATACTTTCCTAGTGTAAAGGTGACTTTTCTCTCGTACTGTTTTACAATTTTGATCGTAGCGAAGAGAATGATAACTACGATAATAACGATGATCGTGAGGAGTGGTCCCATGAGTAAATAGATAGAAGGATAAAACTGATTTCAGTATAGGAAAATGTTTTCAAAGGTCAAATCCTTTTTCAGGGATTTTTTTTGGTTTTTTGCTTGAAAGTCTCACTAACTTTGCTATACTACCGTCAGTCTTTTTTTATTTTTTTCTTATCGTAATCTAATGAAGTACCTCTCCTCTCTCATCAAAAAGTACATCTCCGTGAACGACACACCAGAAAACATCGCCAACAACCTCATTCTCAAAACCGTAGAAATCGAGGAAATCGTCAAAAGGGAACTCGCACCCACCATCGTCATCGGAAAAATTCTGAAAGCTGAACCTCACCCCGATAGCGACCACATGAACGTCTGCCAAGTGGATTGCGGAAGCAAAGGACAATTTCAAATCGTCTGCGGAGCACAAAATGTCGTAGATGGACTTTTCGTGCCTGTCGCTCTGGAAGGAACCACCTTTGAAAAAGCTGGGATAACCATTGCGAAAAGAATGCTTCGTGGCGTAGAAAGCAACGGAATGATTTGCTCCAAATCTGAACTCGGAATCAACGAAGACACCGAAAACCCTCGAATCTGGGACTTATCACAAGATTTGGAAGTAGACGAGAGTGATTTAGGAATGCCATTAGCTGAGAAATTTGAACGATTAAATACGTTTGTCCTCGATGTGGATAATAAAGGACTGACGAATAGACCAGATTTAACGGGACATTTCGGAGTAGCTCGGGAACTGAATGCGATGTACTTTCCTCAGGGGAAAATCAATTACAGCAAGCTCCCCGACTACCAGAAATCCTTTGAAACCACCAGCATTTTAGACCTTTTGGAACATACAGAAAAAAAAGGAAAAAAGCAGATTATCGCAGAAACGCAGGGCTTGAATAACTATATCCTCTTGGAACTGAACAATGTACAAGTGAAAAAAGCTGACTTCTTTATGAGGTTGCAGACCTTGGATTTGGGGAGCTGACCAATAAATAATTGGGTAGATTTTTCTAATCTCTTTATGAATATCTCTGGTCAGCCCGTGCATTTCTTTGATGCAGATAAAGTGGAAGGAAATATCATCGTGAGAAATGCGGAGGAATGTGAGGAATTCACGGACCTTTTCGGGAAGACGCATAAACTTATCGCCCAAGATATCGTCATCGCTGACGAGCAGAAATCCCTTTGCCTCGGTGGAGTAATGGGAGGATTGAACAGCGGAGTGAGTGATGAAACCAAAAATATTCTCATTGAAATTGCAAATTTTGACCCCGTAGCATTGAGAAAGACAGGAGTCAGACTTGGACTGAGGACAGATAGTGAATTGAGGAATGAGAAAAATATCAATCCGACTTATTCTCTCTATTGTTTGCTCTTGCTCCTAGATGAGTTGAATTATTACAAGAAGTCGCTCGGTGAATATGAGATTGGGGGATTGAGTTATTATGTGAAGCCAGGTTTGCACCCGATTGCACCAGCTAGTATTGTGGTAGATTGGGAGAAGATGGAGGAGTTGATTTTTGGGAAGTAGATATTGTAATATGTAAGAGTAGTATTTTACCCCTCACCTATGAAAAATTATGACTGATTTTAATGAATATATCAGGCAAACTGAACCCGACCAAAAAGAGAAAGCTTATGCTTGGTCAACTGCGATAGGTTTGCAACAGGTGGACGGACTAAAACCCTCTGAATACCTGCTCGAAACCGCAAAATTAAATATTGAAGGAGATATTACTTTTGATGAAGTTAAAAGCCGTATTGATGAATATTATAAGACAGAGTCTAGTAAAAAAATAACAGATGAGAACAGGACTAAGGAAGCCGACGAGGTCTCAGCTCGTATTGCTGAAATGCTGTCTGAAAAGACTTTTTCCTTTTCGCCTGCCGAATATATCAGTATTCACAAACAACTTTTCAGCGGAATTTATCCGTTCGCAGGTAAAATCAGAGAATATAATATTACCAAATCTGAATGGGTTCTGGATGGTGAAACGGTGTATTATGCAGATTCTGACAGTCTAAAAGCTACTCTGGAATATGATTTAAATCAGGAAAAGAAATTTGATTACAAATGACTGAACAAATTACAAATCGTAGAACACATTGCTAATTTCACGGCTAATTTACGGCAAATTCATATTTTCTGAGAAGGAAACACGAGGACTACTGCGGTATTCTTGATAAAATATCTTAGAAGTTTAGGTTTTGAAGCGACAAATGATTTGTTTGCGGATAATTCGTGGTATTTTAGAAACGCCCTTGTTAGAGCCAATTATAATAATTTTCAAAAAGGTGTCCATGCCACAAATGAATATTTAGAACTCTTTTTTAGAAATTTATTACTGGGAGAAAATAATGTTTTGAAAAATAGAGAATTACATATTGATTTCAAAAAGTTGGGTGTAAATAAAAATACACCCCATAAGTTGGGTGTAAATGAGGGAAAAAGCTTGGGGGTAAAATTAAATAAAAATCAGACTAAAATGCTTGAATTGATTGATAATAATGGTAAAATCACCATAAAGGAAATGGCTAAATCACTGGAATTATCAGATACTGCTATTGAGAATAACATTAAAAAGCTGAAAGAAAAGTGAGTGATTTCTCGTGTCGGTTCGGATAAGACGGGACATTGGGAAATCAATGTTTAAATTATAAGATATAAATGTTCAGTCTTTTTTACCCTCCTTTTCTTTCAATAATGGATACAACAAGCCTTGATTATGGATTATTGATACAAAAAATTGATAAGCAGAATTGAAAAACAGAAATTCTGCAACAACATTCTGCTCATCAACAATACTATACAGCTTCAACTATCAAAACAATCTTTTGTGGATTATTTTTGGAATACTGTTCAGACTTGTTCTATAATATTGTCCCTGTACTTCCAAAATATCAATTGGCCGGTGGATTTCTCAATGAAGTAGGTCCTGATAACCAAGTCAGCTATGAAATTCTACTATATCTAATGATTGTAATTTCCGATAATACTGCTACAATGATAATTTATGAAGCATTAACAAAAAAACTTGGAGACTTAGCTACATTTTTGCAGAAGAAATTTTCACTGACAGAGACTACTATTTTTGATGCAAGAATAAATTATGACTATGCCTTATCTACTCCCAATGAATTTGGAAAACTTTTGAACTATTTTCTGATAACCTCACCTCAGAAAGAAGTTCTCAAAAAAATTCTTTCGTTGCAATATGTAAAAGGTAGGGGATTGAGATATATTGACGATACAAGTATTCTTCTCTCAGGAAATAAAACGGGACAATTGGATGATATGATAAATGATAGCTGATTTCTGGAAACCCAAGAAAATATTTATCTTTACAATATTTTTATGAAAGTTCCCCCAAATACCCCTTATGAATACGGTGTGGAAAACGAATATTATAAACTCATCGGAAAAATCATCAAAGATACATTCATTAATTCAAAGTAAACCCATTTACCCTTTTTAACCATCTTCTACCGCTCAATGCCAAAATCCACCATAAAAAAGCAAACTTCCTGAATAGTCACCTATACCAGCCTCATTGAGCAAGTTTCTCATATAATCCAAAAATCCAAACAGCACTTCATTCAGCAAGTGAACAGCACAATGACGGAAATGTATCGAAGTATCGGACAACATATTGTAGAATACGAACAGAAAGGAGAAGCGAGGGCTGAATATGGAACAAGACTATTACAACAGATGTCTGACGATTTGACGAAACAATTTGGAAAGGGGTTTTCAAAAGACAATTTGGAACTTATGAGAAAGGTGTATAGTACTTTCCCAATAACCGAGACACTGTCTCGGAAATCTCTCAGTTGGTCACATCTCATCTTTTTATCTAGAATTAAAGATGATTTTGAGAGAAAGTTTTATATCATTGAAACACAAAAAGAACAACGGTCGCTGAGAGAGCTGAGAAGACAGTTCAATAGTTCACTGTATGAAAGATTAGCATTAAGCAAGGATAAAGATGGAGTGATGAAACTTGCACAAGAAGGACAACTCATTACTACCCCAAACGAAGTAATAAAAGACCCCTATATTTTAGAATTTTTAGGATTAAAAGAAGAAACTCATTATTCTGAAAGTGACTTAGAACAAGCGATAATTGATAATTTGGAAACTTTTCTCCTAGAACTTTGAAAAGGGTTTACCTTTGTAGGCAGACAAAAAAGATTTACGGCTAATGAAAAACATTTTTATGTGGATTTGGTTTTTTATCATCGTTTTTTGAAATGTTTCGTCTTAATTGACCTCAAGATATGAGAACTCTCTCATCAAGATGTAGGACAAATGCAAATGTATGTAAATCGGTTTGATAGAGAAATTAGAGCAGAAGATGAAAATAAAACAATTTGATTAATTTTATGTAGAGATAAAGATGATATTATCTTAAAATATACTTTACCTGAGGACAACCAACAAATCTTCACCAAGGAATATAAACTCTATTTACCAAATAAAGCTGAGTTAAAACAGTATTTAAATCAACATTTGAACTTAGAAGACGAAACCATATAATCAAGTACCCATTCAGCCTTTTTTACCCCTTTTCACTATACCACAATGACCACTACCACCTTCCCAGAAAAAGCTAAAACAATTCTGACCGCTCTGGGATTTCAAGTCCACGAAAACACGATCACCGCTCCGATTTGGAGAGGTCCCGAAGATATGAATATTCCCGAAGACATTACCGAGGAAGTAGCCAGAATCCGAGGATATGAACATGTGAAAAACACGCCCGCCAAGACGGAAATCAAAAATCAGGCGTTTAGTGGTATGGTACAGAATATCAGAACCACGGAACAAGTCCTGGTGGAAAGATGTAGATGTCTGCAAACCGAAACCTATCCGTGGGTCAGCGAAAAGATGACTACCCCCTTTCTGAAAGGGGGGAAGGGGGGATTCGGATCAGAAGATATACAATGAACCTCCCCTACCCCTCCTTCAAAAGGAGGGCACGGTTTGTTGGAGCTTCAAAATCCCGTCAATCCTGAATGCCCGCTTCTTCGCGACAGCTTCATTTACCAGTTCATTCAAATTGCCACGAAGAACGCGAAATTCTTTGATGAATTCAAAATCTTTGATACGGGGAAAGTCCGAACTACGAATGAACCTCACAATGATGAAGCCCCAGAATTTGCCAAAGCTCATCTGGACGAGCAGTTCCACACAGGGATTTTGCTTTACAAGAAAGCAACGAAATCCCGAGAAGAAGATACGCTTTTGGAAGCGAAAGGTATCATTCAAACGCTCTTGAACGGACTAGAACTTGACGGAGAACTCAGCTATGAAGCCACTCAGCTTTCTTATTTTCATCCAAAGAAACAGGGAAAAATCCTCTACAAAGGAAAAGAAGTCTGATTGATTGGTTCTTTTCACCCGCTTATCTTGAAAGACCACAAAATCCCAGAAAATGCAAACACTTGCTTCGTGGAGCTGAACCAAACAACTCTTGAAGAAATCAAAAGCCAACTCGGAGAAAGAACCTACACCTACGAAACAATCCAAGACCAGATTTTGTGGAGAGATTTGAGTTTTGTGCTAGATGAGCAGTCAGATTTTTCAGAGCTCTTTAAGAGGATTGAGGCTATCCCTGAAATTAAGGAGGTGGAAGTCTTTGATGTATATCAAGGCGAGAATTTACCAGCGGGAAAGAAGTCGGTTTCTATCAAGATTAAGTTTGTAGGGGACGGGAATATGAGTAGCGAAGATATTAGTGCGATTATGGAGAAAGCCATTAAAAAGGCTGAAAGTGTGGGAGCTGAACTTAGAGGATAATGATTATCAACACTATACATTTTACAAACATCTCCCTTACAATGGCACTTACAGCTAAACGAAACGAAGGAAGATATTCCTTTCATGCAGACAGTAAACATCCTGAACAATTCGTTCAAGTAAAGGACAAGTGTTTAGTGTTATCTCATCGCATTAAAAAACTAGATGCAGAACACCTCAACCAATGGAAAGAAAAACGAAATAAACTCTTTTCCAACCCCAATGCCTTCCAAAGATATCGGTGAAGACTCGGAATACAAAATCCTGAACAAGCGACAACAGAAGAAAAAATCAAAATTCTCTGGTATTTCGTTGTACTTAATACAAAATTACCTTCTATTCGAGAAACATTCTCAAACCTTGCTTATACAGCACTAACCAGAACTCCCATTGATACGAACAAACTTAAATCGAGGGAAGAATTAAAAAATATAAAAAAAGTAGACTTGTCTGTACAAGCAACCTGTGGAAGTTCCTCTGTCCTATTTCTCCAACTGGCAAATGAATTATTGGGTCTACAGGGAGAAATTCGCTCAATCGCAGGACACCATTCTTATATTATACTGAATCATGAAAGTAAACAGTTTTTTATAGACTTTTCTGAAGGACTTATTCAAATGAAATACAAAGAGAAATCCGATAAGTCTTGAGTATTTCAGAACGAAGAAGAATATTTAAAGTATATTAAAGACACTTTTGATTGAGTAATTCTTTTATAGAAAATTCTAAAAATCTTTTCATCCTCTTTCCTATTGGTCTTATAAAACTCATTGTCTGGCTTTGAAAGTGTGGGAGCGATATTGAGGGGATAGGGAAATATTCATTTTATTTAATTTACTGCTATATTATGAAGCTTGGTATTGTTGCAGATATTCATGAAGATGTACTTCGCTTACAACAAGCGATAGAACTTTTGAAAAATCAATGATGTGAAAAGTTGGTTTGTTTGTGAGATTTAGTTGGATATGCCGTACCTTATTACTGATATTTAAAATCTAGAAACGGAAGTGAGGTAATTAAGTTAGTTAGGGGAAACTGTGATATTGTTATTCCAGGAAATCACGATCTCTTCCATACACAAAGGATTCCAGAATATTCTTGATGATTCACCTATCCCGAAGATTGGTTTGATTTAGACTATCCCACTAGAAAAGCATTAGCAGATGATAAAATATGGCTGATTGACTATGATTCTTTATATCCATTACTTTCAAAAAAAGACGAAGAGTATCTTAGATATCTGCCAGAATATGTTATAAAAACCTATGGAGACTTGAATATACTTTTTTCTCATTGGGTATATCCTGATCTCTCAGGTTCGACTAAATGGGAATCTGATGAAGTTGAGGCGTATCATTCACACTTTGATTTTATGAAGAAACATTCCTGTAGCTTGTCTTTAGCAGGACATTCGCACTGGAGAAGATATTGATTTACAGAAGATTGATTGAGAGATATTGCATTTAATGAAACAATACAAATATCAGACTCTCTTTGTGGGTTTGTGGTACCTAGTGTTGCAAACGGAACAGAACCAAATGGAGTGGCTATCCTTGATACTGAACAAAGAACTATGACCTATCTTTCTCTCTGAACCCCTGTGCATGTTGTTCCTGATTGGAAGAAATTATAACATAAATTTTAATTCTTCTCCCTCAATAATGCCTATCAGACCCGCCCAACCAGAGGATGCCGAAGCAATCGTTTCTATCAATATCAGAGGATGGAAAGATGGCTATCAAGGGATCATTGATCAAGCACATTTAGACGCTCGCACTATCACTCCCGAAAGGATTGAAAAAAATGCTGAACGGATTAAAAATGCAAAAAATCTTTTGGTATATGAGGAGAATTGAAAAGTGCTCGGCTTCATCAGCGGAGAAAACGCTCGTGATGAACACGCCCCTACTGAGAAAGAACTTAGTGCCTTCTATGTAGACCCTGACTATCAAAGACAAGGCATCGGAACGAAACTTTTCAACGCGTTTAGACAAGAAATAACAAATTCCTCATTCTACTTGCGAACACTCTCTGGATGTAAAGGGGAACAGTTCTACAAAAAACACGGTTGAACTCACTTCGGAGAAAAGAACGCCGAAATTGGAGGGAAAACCTACACAGAAATCTGATTTATTTTTGCTGCTTTATAACATTACCATGCTCCATCTCACTAAACCTGAAAACTTCACTCCAAAATTTGAAATTGTTAGCATTTTTCTTGAATATCAAAATGAAATCGTTCTTCTCCACAGACAAGATCATAAGCCCGAACCCAATACTCATGGAGTACCCGCTGGGAAAGTCCACCATGGAGAGAGCAAAGAACAAGCTATGATCAGAGAATTGCGAGAAGAGACAGGAATCCAATTGGAAGAGAACGAATTGCAATATTTTAGAGAGGTCTATGTCCAATATCCGACATATGAGTTTACTTACCATATGTTTCATAAAAAATTCGATATTCTTCCCGATATCACAATAAATCCTGAGGAACATAAATCCTTTCAGCGGAGAACTCCTGAAGAAGCCTTACAAGAAAACTTAATCCAAGATGAAGACACCTGTATCAAGATGTTTTATCAGCTTTAATTATTCTTCCTCATCTTCTAAGTGTTTTCTGATGAGTGGCATGAAGCGGATAAGCTCAAAGAGCTGGAGTCAAGTAAATCTTCCTACAATGATGATTGCAAGTAAAATGACCAAGAGAAGCTCAGGATAGCTCAAGAAAAATATCCTAAAAATCTGGGTATTCAACATCCATCGGGAAAGAAAAGTGATTAGTACAAATTCTAAAAGGGCAATTCGAGAGGCTTTTTTGGTGATTTTAAAGCTCTCCGTGAATAATTTATCACTTACCATGCTCAAGGTAAAGATTGGGAGGAGGATCAAAGCATTTGTTCGGAGGGTTTTGCTGAGTAAGTTGAGAGAAAATCTTTGATCTACCCGAAACCCTATCAAGAGGAGAAGAACATATAAACAGATTAAAAGACTGATTTTTGTACTTTGTAAGAGGTTGATTTTTTTACTAAAAAGTCTGATAAGGAGGGTCGCAAGGACTGCAATACCAAAGAAGAAAAACATGGCTTTTCGCCCAATGAGGAAGAGAATAATGGCGAAGAGAAGGGGTTGATAAACGCCAAAAACTGAAAGTCCAACGATTTGTCTGAGGGTACTAATGAGAAGGACTAGAAGGGCAATGACGAGGAGTGTCCCAAGAATTTGGAGAGAAATTCCTTGAGTGATAGCTTCATCTATGAAATAGGAAAGGAAAAGATAGCCCGCTCAGCTTTCTGTTTGGAGATTGTGAAAAGAGGCAAAAGAATTGATTTCTTCTTCTCCCTTATGGAGAGAAAGTGCCGTCAGAAAGTTCAAAAAGTCTGAGCTTTTTACCGTGGCAATTTTTTGTGGGGACAAGTCTTTGATAAAGAGAGACAATACTCTATTCACAAAAGATTGGTTGATGGTGCTGACAATGAACAGATTTTTTTCTTTGTGAGTGAGGAGTTCTTGGCTAAATAATTCGATATATATATGTAATACTTGGTCAAAGTTAGCGTATTTTATGAGGAGATTCTCTGCATGATTGAGATGATGAATTTCTTTTCTTAGAAGGACTTTCAGCTCTTCTTCTGTAGTGTTATTGGGGAGGAGAATTTTTGAGAAATAGGTTCCTGCTTCTGCAAAATTCTGATCATAATTGAGTTTAAAAGCATCTTCATTCTCACCAATATATACAAGAGAGTTTTTGTACACCCTCAACGTTTTTTCTAGATTATATTTACACTCCCCTTTGCTAACCGTTGCAGACAGGAGTAGATCACCTGCTTTTTCTAAAGTAGTTTGGAGTGGTGCATTTTTGGAAGTTTGAAGAGTTTTGTCCCCGCTTTTTAGAGAGAGGGTATACGTAGGAGTAGCAGAAGTTGTTGGATCTATGGTAAGTATCGGAGAAAGGGAATATTCTACTATTTCTCCAAGATAGGTAATTTCTGGACCATCAAGAGTAAAAATGTCTTCACAAAGCGGGATTCCCACATTAGAAGCATCTTCCGAAGGTTGAGGGATAGTTGATAGAGCGAAGAGGAGTCCCCCGAAGAGGACTAGCCCTCCTAAAAAGCTAGCAAACAGTTTTTTCATCTGTTTTTATACATTGTAAAAGATTATTTTTGTGATTTTTTCATAAGATATTCTACCATCTGACTTGCAATATCTATTCCTGTTTTCTCTTGAGTCCCAGCAAAATCGCAAGGACAATTCACTTCAGAAATATAGGGTTTTCCTGTATCTGTTTCAAAAAGCAGATCTACTCATCAAAATTCTATCTCGAAAGAATTAACCGCCTGAATAGCCAGATTCTCTATCTCTTTATCGTAGGTATGAGCTTCCCAAATTCTGGTTTTATCCTCATCGATATTAGATCTAAAGTCATATTTGATGGACATCGTAGCCCTATCGCTCGCTACTACTTTATCTCCGACCACCACAAAACGTCCTTGTGAGGTATGGTTAATGAATTTACGTAAAATCGCTTTAGATCCTAAAGCATTTACATAATCAATAAGAGAACGTAATCCTGGCATAGAATCTACTTTAATTACTCCCACTCCGTGGGTACCTCCTGTGACTTTTAAAATTACCGGGAATCCTCATAGATAATTTACATATTCCTCTAGAGCTTCTTTATTTTTTATATCGGGAATCGTTGGGATGATGGGAAGCCCCACTTGTTGGTTGAAATAAAAGGAGTCACCAGCAGTACTCATTCAGCGTGAGAGTGTTTTATGAAAAGAAATTCCTCCTTGGATCAGGAATTGGCATTCAATAGCTTTACAAGAGGCACTGATTCCTGCTCTGTAAACTAAATCTTTTGATTCAAACGTATTTTGCAGGTAATTAAAAGTTTCTGGAATCACCACAATAAAAGGAATATTGTGATTATCGCAGGCTTGCTCTAAAAAGATTCTGACTTTTGTGTCTTGTTTCCCTTCTTTTGCAATGAAAAAAAATTTCATGATATCAGGTGGTTAATGAATAAAATCTAAATCATCTATTTTAATTTTACCTAAAGATGCTCTCGGATCAATCCCTTTTAGCATTTCCAATTTTTTATAGCCCTCCAAATACACTTTATTTTTTCCCCAAACGATTCCTTTTACCTGAGATCCATTGTGCATAATCCCTTTTTTCATCCTCACACATACTTTAAACCTTCCTTCCAAAGAGTATTGAGGATAGACCCTACTTGCGAGGTCAAAGAGTTGTTTGAAATTCAGATTTTTTGCCTCATGGAGGAGGTAATATTTTTTTCGGATTCCTAAACTTTCATATTCTGTTGGTAATTTTTGTTTGGCATTCCAAATTGCGAGTCCCTCTTCATCTCTAAGGTAATTCCCAGTCCCCGAGGAAAAGATTTTCCAGCCACTTTTTTTCCCGTTTACATATCTGAGTAAATGGGTATCAATTTCATGAGCAATAATCCCTTCTACCTCCTTTTCTCTGAATTCTACTCCTTGAGAAATATTGATCTTTATTTCTTCTCCCATGGTCACGGATACGCGGGAGAGGTTCGCAGAATTTTCTACAATTTCCACATCAAAGATTTCTAAATCACTCAGCCTTTTCTCTATTTTTTCTTTCACTTGCCTAAATCCCAGTACTGGTCCAAGAAGTTCTCTATGTTCGCTTGTTGCCAGTTTTTCTTTACTCAAGGCGATAAGATTTGCATCAAATCCTCCTCGCAAGAGTTCATTTCCTTTTTCTATTTCTGCGTAATCCTGCTTTTTATAGGCTTCTAAAAGCTGGTGTCTGACGAGGAGTTCATCCACCTTTTCATCGAAAAGTTTCACCAGAGGGCTTTTTAAGGTTCCATTTTTGCAGGTATCTTTTAGCTGATTCAATTCATCTTTTCGCTGGAAGAGCTTCTTACTTTCAGGAAAAGCATAAGAAAAAGTTGGGGCGTACTCCCCTTTTCGAATGAGAAAATTATCTAATTCACTCAAATAATTTTGGGGTTTAAGTTTTGCTGTTAGGTTCAGTCTTTTATGTAAAATATCTATTTTATTATCCAATTGATGGAGGGCAATTTCTTCGCTTTCGATGAGAGCTTC
Source organism: Candidatus Peribacteria bacterium (assembly GCA_031261265.1). The sequence goes on along the minus strand of JAISKI010000034.1, from coordinate 59,721 downwards.
AGGTTTGATAATATTTATCGTAGTTTTTTGTTTTTTCTGAGGATTAATTAGGAAACTTTCTGCCACTTCTCTTCAAAGGATACAACTATGAGAAAGTTTCTCTGAAGGGGAAAATTCTAATTGACGTAAAAGCACGGTATTCTCTGGGAGATCAATACGTAAGTAATGGATAGTTCATTGAATCCTCGCATAAAGACTAGGAGAGAGATAGTTTTTTTGTTTACTCAAATCCACATGAACTGCTAACTCAAGCTCTGCAGAATCGTCTTTGTCTTTGTAATGGAGGGTTCCGCTCTGCTCTAAGTATAGAATTTTTGAATTCTCGTTTCTCTGATGCATTTCCTTTCAGAGAAGCGTTTTTGCTATTTCTACTCCTTTCTGGGGATCTTGGATTTGCAAATCTTCGATTTTATGTAAAATATTCTTTAGTCTGATATCTGAAATCTTCTGGACTTCCAATCCCGCCCTCGCATTGATTTCCAAAAGTTTTGGTCCATCTTCTGTGATGACCCGATCTAATGCGAGATATCCTAGATTTACGAAATACTGGATTTTAGAAGAGAAAAAAAGCAGATCATCCCAAAAGGGAATCTTCCTCCCTTGGTAGGATTGACTTTCTTTAGGGAAGTGCTGTTTGTAGAGTTTTCCATTTGAAAATGTGGAAAAAATCTTTCCTGAAGTAATATCGATCCCACAACCGATCCCTCCCGCAGCGATATTTGCTTTCCCATCAGATTTTTCGGTGGGGATTCTAATCATTGCTGCTACGGGGACGAGATTAAATACAATAATTCTGATATCTGCGAGTCCGTAGTCACAAAAAGTTTTAAAGTCTGTGCCAGGGATGAGTTTCTCTTCAATGAGAATACTGTCATTATTCGTCATAGAGTATTCCCCATCTAAGATATCCACAAGCTGAAGTTTGAGCTCAGCTTCATTCAACATTTTTTCACCAATTTGAAAATGTAGGGTGTCTGCACGAGAAACAATAAAGATTCCTCTTCCTTTACTACCATGATTGGGCTTTATCACGAAGGATTTGTGTGGTAAAGTGTTGAAATCAAATGCTTTTAATTCTGAACGGTTCCTGATGATGGCATAGGTCTCGGCAAAAGGGATTCCCCTTTCTCAGAGGAAAAGTTTCGTTTTTTGCTTATTATCAGCCAAACGAATGGATTTTCTAGGATTGAATTTTTTGATGTACTGCAGGTTTCTAGCGTTATTTCCGAGGATTCAAAAGTCGAACATTTCTTATAGTGTGATAAAATAGGGATCCCTTTTTCTACTGTTCTACCCATTCCATAAATATCTGATAATCATGGAGAATTGTCTCATCTGTTTTCAGCTTTTTCTCAATATTTCCAATTGCGTAAATCGCTGTAGCATGGTTTTTTCCACCAAAATATTCCCCGATTTTTTCTAACGTCCATTTGAAATACTTTTTTGCGATCAGCATCAAAATCTGTCTGGCTGTAGTGATTTCCTTTTTTCTGCAATCGGATTTGAGTTCAGCCACAGAAAGAGCATAGTAATTCGCCACCATTTCTACGATATTATCGAAAGATTGATCTGATTTTTTATTGTGTAAAGAAGCCTCTTCCACTGTGGCTCTGGAGGAGGAAGGAGTATAGCCCAGTGTTTGAAGGCAGGCTTGTACATCGTCTGCTGAGGTTTCGTTTCCAGAGAGCTTTTTTCTTGTGAGCAGAATATTTAAGGCACCTTCGAGTTCACGAACATTAGACTTAATATGCTGAGCGATGAGAGAAAGAAACTCGGTATCAATAGTTTCCTGTTTCGCCTCTAGTTTAGCTTCTAGAATCGCGATCCTCGTTTCAAAATCGGGTGCTTGGATGTCTGCAACCAAACCAAGAGCAAATCTGCTTCTCAGTCTACTTTCAATATCGATCAACTCCTTGGGAGGGCGATCAGAGGACATTATCACCTGCTTTTTCTTCATATGAAAATCATTGAAAATATTGTGGAAAATCTCCTGTGTTTTGTCCTTCCCAGCGAGAAACTGGATATCATCAATGAGCAAAGCATCCACATCATCAAATTTTCTCATCAGGGTATTGAGTTTATTTCCCCTAATAGCTTGCACAATTTCATCTACCAACTTGGTAGCAGGGAGATAAATGGCTACTTTTTTCGGGTCATTTGCAGTGATTTCGTTTCCGATAGCTTGCATCAAATGAGTTTTTCCGAGTCCCACATTTCCGTAGATGAAAAGCGGGTTGTAAGCTGTTCACGGATTTTCTGCAACGGCTTTTGCTGCTGAAAAAGCGAATTGGTTGTTGGCTCCTGCGACGAAATTATCAAATCTGAAATTGGGGTCGAAGAGAATCCCGAAATAAGAAGATAATTCAGATTTCATTTCTCTTTCTACGGGTTCACTGGATTTGGGAGTATCTTTGATATTGAGGATTTTTTTGAGATCAATGAGGAGAGGGGAACCGTTGGAAAACGGAGGATAGATGACAAATTCTATATCAAATTGGGGATTGTACAGCTCGTGAACGGCTTCTTTGAGGGATTTGTTGAAAATTTTCTTTGCCTGGGTCAGGGCGAATTCATTCGCGAAGCCGAGGTAGACTTTCTTGTCGGTGTCTTCGATATTCACGATACCCGCCTTGGGGAGGAAAGTAATCAGCTTTTTGTGGTCGTGCTGAGCCGAGATGTGCAAAATGACCTTGGTCCGAAGGTCGGTCAAGTAGGCTTTTTTTTCTGGGGTGTAGGTTTCGGGGAGGTCTAATAACATAAGATTACGGAAGATTTTTAAAAGATTACAGAAGATTTAAGGAAAGCTGAATATTTACAATATTTTTCTCATTTTTTTACATATTTTTTAGAACTTCTTCTAGTAAGTTTTTGGAACGATCATATAATAACGTTTGTAATCAGGCAATTTTTGCTCACTCAATATTTTTGCTATCATCATCTATGAAGAGGATATTCTCAGGCTTTTCATTTAATCATTCAATCAATCTTTGATAGAATGCTGAATGAGGTTTCTCAACTTTTACATCCGCTGATATCAGGATATAGTCAAAATACTTTCACACATCAGATTTTTCTATCCACTTATGTATAGCGGAAAGGTGGTTGCTTGCAATAGCTAATTTAAGTTTTGGAAGTTTTTGGAAGATATCTGTGGTTCTAAGTTCATACATATTTACAACGATATGTTCGACTATTTTTTTTATTTCTTTTTTTGATAATCCTGTTTCTTTGATAGCTCGTTGATAATATGTTTCATCATTGTTGATATTCCCAAATTGTCTTTCCAATAGTTGTTCTGTAGGAGATAAGTGATACTCATTCTCTTTTATAAGCACTCCTCCTAGATCAAATGCTATTGCTGTAATGATAGGCATTATAATATATACTGATAAAACTTTTGTGTATTTTTACTTGATTTTTAGATTTTTTTGAGTAAATTGCTACTGCAACATCCACCAGAGGAGCAATCCTGATGGGTGGATTTTTTGTTATTTCATTTTTTTGCATTTTTTCTTGCATTTTGATTTTTTTTGAGTATACTGATAGTGGAATTGAATCCACACCGAACTGTAGTGCTTGTTCACTTGCTTTCCCTTATGGGATAGGTGTGGGTTTTTCTTTTGGTCGGAACTGCACATACATTTTTATAGGGTTTTGATAAGTTAAAAAGTTAAATACTTGTTAATCTCTTCTTCGTCTTCTCTCATAGCCGAGATTGTTTGCTCAATCAAATAATCTAATTCCCAACCAAGCATTTCTGCCCCTTTTATGATAACCTCTCTGGAACAACCAGATGCAAACTTTTTGTCCTTAAATTTTTTCTTTACTGAGGAAAGTTCCATATCTTGCACGGATTTAGAGGGTCTCATCAACGCTAGGGCTCCAATCAATCCTGTCAATTCATCTACGGCATATAATACTTTTTCCATTTGATGTTCTGGTTTGATATCAACCGTAATCCCGTATCCGTGGCTAGCTGTCGCGTGAATGATGCGTTCGTCAATGCCTTCAGCTTTCATTATTTCTTGGCTTTTGGTGCAATGTTCGTGAGGATATATTTCAAAATCCAAGTCGTGAAGGAGTCCTACAATCCCTCGAAATTCTCTTTCATCTTCATATCCTAGGAGTTCGGCAAAATATTTCATTACCCCTTCCACAATAAGGGCATGTTTGAGATGAAAAGATTCTTTATTGTACTTTTTTAGCAGTTCTCGTGCTTGTGCTCTTTCCATTGTTGAGAAGATGAATGATAAAGTTAGATTTTTTTGAGTATACTGATAGTGGAATATAACCTTCAACTTATACTATATAAATAAGGGGAGTAAAATCAAAGAGAAATAAAAAAAAGGACGGCACTGGGTTTCAGTGTCGTCTTCTTTTGATAATTTTCACCAGGAGTTCCACTCCCATTTCCAGAGCAGTTAATAACCACTCTATAAGCATTTCAATAGCAACCCAGAACAGAACTACTCCCCATAAGGTTGCTAATGCTATGTCTGTGGTACCTGGGAATGGAATAAGGAACATTACCAACACGAGGAAACGAATAACTGCTTTTACGGTCTTGTGCTGGAATTTTTTTCGTACTCGGGTAAGATACCGAGATTTCTCGATTACCTTATCCAGTCTTTTTTCCAGCTTCCCAAACCAAATCCAGAATTTTTTTCCTAATTTCGTCTGAAGGAAGAATATTCTGACCTTTCGAATCAGTTTTTTTACCTTCAGAAGGAATTTCGGAGGATTTGGTTGTTTTCTGACTTTTTTCTCTTTCTTTTTTTGGTGAGGAAGGTGAAAGATTGCGGTCACTCTTTCCATTTCAACCAAGATAAAGGCGATTAAGAAAACAGCTGTCTTAATGTGAGAAGCTGGTATCCAAAGCATTCCAAAATAGATGAGGAACCAGATTGCAAGTCTCTTAATAAAAGAGCGAGCTCTGATACAATAAATCTTGGAGAGTCTTTTTGTCTTTGTGGGTTTTTTTGACATATTTTTTAGATTTTTTCTGAATTGTACAGATATTACCAGCAAAAATCAAGAGCAAATTTATCCGTTGAAGTTGGAAGCGGAAAGCGTATACATAAGAGTATGGAACTCAAACAACTTCTCAAAACTACTCCCCGTTATGTTAGCATTCTCGCACAGAATGGCATTCAGAATTTAAAAGATTTTTTCAATTATTTTCCGAGGGCATATGAAGATAGGTCAAATATCAAGCCCTTGAATGAGCTGATTTTTAATGAAAAAGGGGTGACGTCCACCAAAGGAATGATTCTGCAGAAAAAGCAACGAAGCAGAGGGGGAAGAATGATTTATGATATAAAATTTGAGGATCAGAACGGGAATATTGGATATATCAGTATTTTTAATTCAGCGTATTTGGCAAGTAAATTAGTAGAAAAAAGCTGGTATATCATCGTAGGAAAGCCCCAAATGAAATTTGGGAAGATTATTTTTTCTCATCCTGATGTGGTGCCAGCTAGTGCTGAACAACCCCTCCCCCCTTCGGGGACCTCCCCTGACAGGGAGGAAAACTATATTGAAAGCATAAACTGAGTCGTAAAGTTTACTCCTCTGTCAGGGGGAGAGGGAGACCCTACAAGTTTAGGGTCGGAAGAGGGGGTTGTTGAACAAAACACCTACAATTCAGGGAGGATTTTCCCGATTTATTCAGAAATGCAGGGAATTAAGCCAGGACGATTTGCACAGAAAGTATGGAATAATTTGGATAGGATCCCTGAAATTTTTTCTGAATACTTGCCCGAAGAATTTATGCAACAATTTGGACTCTTGGATGTAGTGGAGACGATGAAAAATCTGCATTATCCTGAGAATGAGGAAATGAAGAAAAAAGCTTTACATAGATTGTTTTTTGATAGATTACTTAGGATTCAGCTTTTTTCTCTGATGAATAAGTTGGAATATCAGGGAAGTTTGGAGACTCCTCCCCTGCAAGAAACTCCCCATTGGGAGATATTGAAACCGATTTTGGATCAGCTTTCTTTTTCTTTAACGGTAGCACAAAAAAAAGTGATTGTACAGATTTTGGAAGATTTTTATCGTGGAAAACCGATGTTGAGATTGCTACAAGGAGATGTAGGAAGTGGAAAAACGATTGTGGCTACTATTGCAATGTGGTATGTGTGGAAAACCTTTGGTGGACAGTCTGTGCTCTTAGCTCCGTTGGAAGTGTTGGCGAATCAGCATTATAAAACGCTGGCAAAGCTTTTGTTGCCCCTCGGATTGAGAGTGGAGCTACTTACAGGTTCTTTGACGAAAGGAAGAAAAGAGGAAATAAAACGCTGACTGAAAGAAGGGAAAATCGATGTAGTGGTGGCGACTCATGCCGTGTTGCAGGAAGATGTAGGTTTTCATAATTTGCAATTTGTTTGTATTGATGAACAACATAAATTTGGAGTAAAGCAAAGGGCGATATTCAAGAGGTTCGATTCTCCTCATATTTTGCAGATGACTGCGACTCCCATTCCGAGGTCAATGGCTTTGGCGTTTTTTGGAGAATTTGATGTGAGTGTGATTGATGAATTACCAGCGGGACGTGTGCCGATTGATAGTAAAGTGATTTCAGAACATGAATATTTAAAGCTAAAACCGTGGATTTTACAGAAGATTGAGCAGGGGCAGAGAGTGTTTGTGGTGACTCCTTTGATCGAAGATAGTGAAAAGATGGATGACGTGAAGTCTGCAACAACTCAATATCATGAGATTTCAGCCTTTTTTTCTGAATTACCAGCAGGTAAAATCTGACTTTTACATGGAAGGATGTCCGCCAAAGAGAAGGATGAGGTCATGAATGATTTTAAATCTGGGAAGAAATGCTTATTGGTATCTACGACCGTCATAGAAGTGGGTGTGGATGTGCCAGAAGCCACCATTATGATTATCAAAAATGCAGAAAGGTTTGGGTTGTCGCAGTTGCATCAGTTGAGAGGAAGAATTGGTCGTTCTACGATGAAATCGTATTGTTTTTTGGAGACCCAAAAAAAGTCTGGTGATGCCTATCAGAGGTTAAAGATTATGGAGACAACTACAGATGGATTTAAACTAGCTGAACTGGATTTACAGAATCGTGGTTCGGGAGAGATTTTGGGGACGATGCAGTCAGGAGATAGTGATGTCCCTTTGGAGATCTTAACGGATTTGAGATTTTTGGAGAAAGTGCAAGAAGGTGCGATATGGCTTTTGAAAAAACATCCGAAGTTGGAGGGGTTGCCAGGGTTGCAGAAGTTTTTGGAGGAAAGGATCGGGGATGTGCTTGCTTAATAGCCGTACTGTTCTTTATGTTGCTTTTTTAATATTTCTAACAATTCAGTTTTTTTCATTCAACCACCTTTAGTATAAAATTTCAGATCTTCAAGTTCACCTTTTGGTTTATAAATAAATAATATCTTACCCTTATCAAAATTCTTCCCATTTATTTTAATCTCTCCGTCACTAAATCCTCCTCCGTAATCTTCTATTCCATGGTCTATTAATGCTTGTAAGGTTGTTATTATAATTACACTATAATACCTATGTGGTCATTTCGGTATTTCTTGATTTAAGCCAAATCTAGCAACTCTATGTTCATCTGTCCAATATTGTTCAGGTTTCTTTGCTTGTGTATGTATAGCTCTTCTAGTGACTAAAACATAATGAGGGTCATAATTAAGTGATTTTTTATAGCCATTTTTTACCTTATAATTATTGGTATTGATTACATAGTTTATTTGTTCTTGTTTTGGTATTTTCTGTTCAAATTTTGTCAAAAAGTCTGGATCACTAAAAGGAGTTAAATCTAAAAAATCTATTTCAAGTTGAGATTTTCGTTCGTTAAGTAAATCTTGTTGATGAGGACTATATTCCCCTCGGGGATTGAAATCTTCTATATTGAGAATCATAATAATGTAAAGATTATAAAATGTGTTTTTAATTATACTTGAAAATGTTTATTTTGCAAATTTTGCAAAAAAATTGGAGTTTTCCCCACAAACCCCCTTCCGTCCTCCTACTCTTAGCTCGTCGTCCTCCCTCCCCCTTATCAAGGGGAAACGCAACTATTGTTTATAATTACTGTTTATTTATTAGCTGCTGTATATGATATTGTATATATTGTTTTACTTCTTCCAGATGTTGTAAAACTTCTTCATTTTTTATTCTCAAAATAGTTATTCATAATTTGTTTAATCTTATGGTTCTTTCTTCGTCGTATTCTGCTTGTGTTTGATCATTATGATATCAACCATCTATTTCTATTCCCAACATTAACTCTGCACAATAAAAATCCAAGATGAAATAATCAATAACTTTTTGTCTGATAAATTTATATCAAAGCATTCTCTTTCCTTTTAAGATGCAATGCCATACTAATTCTTCTGCTTTGGTAGCCTTTGGTCTTTTTCTGTTTTCCTTTGCATATACTATTAGAGAAGAATTGTAGGGAATAAATCCACTAGCTTCCATATTGTACTACATAGAAATTAAAATATTAGTAGCGTACTCCCCTGATAAGGGGAGAGGGAGGGCGACGAGCTAAGAGTAGGAGGACGGAAGAGGGGTTTGTCTACAAAAGATCCACCATCTTCTAATAATCAAACACATAATTGATCGGTCCCCTGTTCTCTGATGTCACCTGCATCTCTGCTCAGAATTCTCCTGTTTGTAATTTTCGCCCAGAGGCGAGAGCTTCTTCAATAAAATACTCGTAAATAGCTTTTGCTTCGGTGAAGGGAGCAGAACCTGTGAATTCCATGGAAGTTCCTTTGTGATTTCTCCCATAGACTGTGAAATTGGAGATCAGCAAAATTTCTCCATCTATATCGTTGAGAGACAGATTTATCCCTTTTTCTCCCTCTAGAAATCTGATGGTTGGGAGTTTGCGGACGATTTTTTCAATTTTGTCTGGATAATCGAGGAGATCTGCGGTAGAGATTCAGAGATAAATGAGGATTCCTCTGGAGATAGACCTCTTAGAACCTCCTTCGGCTTCGACGTGCTCCTCCTCTAAGGAGGAAACCATAGGCAATACTTTAACGGAAGCTGTTTCTACGGATTGGATGACGAGACGCATTATTTTTTCTTTTTTCAAGTGTTAAAAAGGTAATGGATGATGATGATAATCGGAATAAAGAGTTTTTTGAAGGTTGGTTTGATCCAAAAAAGTGCAGGGAAGTCCTTGAAAAGCGAAGTAAAAAGCTGATTCGCTCTATTCTCTGTTTTGTCTTTTTGGAAAGGATAGATCAGGAGATCTTTGAAAAATTTGATCATGGGGAGTTCTTTATTTTTTAAATGCTTCTAATCACTTTTTGAGCAATTTTTCTCCTGCTCAGAGGAGTTTTTTCGCAACATTGACTCCTGTTCACACGGTACTGGTGGCTAAGATGGCTCAGCTTTTTATAAGCTTTCCTCAAATATTAGAGAGCTCGGAAATAGGTCTAGCAGGTTGCATGACTCCCCCATCGGGTTTGGGTTCGGTTCGGACATTTACTAAATCGGAGCCTGTTTTCTTCATATCTTCTACTGCTCCCGTAGCGAGTCCTATCGTATCGGTAGCCAGATTTTTTACTCCTTCTACTCCTGCTCCTACGATATTTCCTAGAGTGGAAACGGTTTTTGCAGGTTGGAAGAGTTTTCCTGGTTCTGCCATAATTTCTCCTACGTTTTCCACAAGGTTAGTTCAGAATTGAGTCACTTCTCCTACAAGATTTTGTCCAACAGAGATACTCTCTTTTGCGAGGTCATTGAGGGGAGCTGTCGCTTGAAATACGGAAGAACCCCCTGAAGAAAAAACAGGTTCTGTGGGTGTAGGGATCGGGGTTTCGATGGGATCTGGTGGAGTTAAGGTAGGTTCAGTCATAAGGGGAAAGGAGTAGTAAAGTTGAAAGAATTGAGAGAAGATTACTGCTGAGCAGGGATATTAATCAGATTTTTTTCCTTCAATCCTCTGATGAGGTAATCGGTATCATTCGCGATATTCACTGCACTATTGAGATCAATAATTCCTTTGCTGGCAAGGTAAATAATATGATCCTCTAACAATTGCATTCCTATGTTTCTATTAGCATAAATGGTATTATTGAGTTGATTCAGCTTATTTTCTCTGATAATATTTTCCACAGCGGTATTGGTCAGCAGAATTTCTTGGACAGGCACCATTCCTCCTCCGTTCTTCTTAGCTAATTTTTGTACAATTATTGCTGAAAGGGTATCAGAAAGCTGTTCGCGAACGTGAGGTTGTTCTGCAGCGGGGAACATTGAGATGATTTTATTCACCGTTTGTTCGGCAGATCTTGCATGAATTGTCGTCAAAACGAGATGTCCTGTTTCTGCTAGGGCGATAGCATTTTTGATTCCTTCGGGATCTCTGGCTTCTCCAAAGAGGATAATATCTGGACGCTGTCTCAACGCATATTTCATTGCAGAAGAGAAAGAAATAATATCCTTTCCGAGCTGTTTCTGTTCGATGAGAGCTTTTTTGGGAGTGAAAATATATTCGATAGGGTCTTCTAGGGTAATGATGTGCTTCTGTTTGGTCATATTCACCTCTTCGAGCATAGCCGCGAGGGTGGTAGATTTTCCTGAGCCTGTAGGACCCGCTACGAAGATGATTCAGCTTGTTTTTTGCATTAATTGTCTGAATACTGGTGGGAGAGCGAGATCATCGATCGTTGGGACTTTCTCCGCAAAAAGCCTAAAAACGACCATAATATGCCCTGACTGCTGAGAAACATTAATCCTAAATCTGCGTCCGTGAGCGACATATCCGATATCTACACTCAGATTTTCCTCAAAGAGTTTCTTATCTGTCTCATCCATGAGGGTAGAAGCGATCCCGTTGAGCATTTCATCAGAAAATTTATCCAATCCTACGAGTCTGTAGATCTCATCATTGACTCTGAGTGCTGGTTCTTCATTGAAAGTAAAATAAGAGTCTGAAGCCGCATAATCGATATGCACCTTGAGTAAATAGTAGAGATATTCTTTGGGATCAGTAAGATGAGGATTTTCAAAAGCCATTTTCTGGAGAGAAAAAAGATAAAACACTCTTTGTGTATACAAAATTATGGGGCAAAAGCAAGCATTTCTCGTTAAAGAGATTTTTCAAACATTTAAGGATTGACTTTTACTAGCTTTTATGTAATATGCAGGTATAAAAATTTATCGAAATGTATAAGATTGCATGAATATTTCCTCTCGTCCCTCCTTCCACAACGTATGTTCTACGGTACTTCTTGGTACTGCACTTTTTATGGGAGGAGAATTCGAAACTGTAAAAGCAACCACATTCGCATTAGGAGAAACTTTGGAAGCCTCCGCACCCACTTTTTCTCCCGTAGAACCCGTGACTCTAGAACAAAAGGAAACGTTAGAAGCAAAACTGCCTGCTCTGACCGCGAAAGTAATGATTTCCTTTTGTGAAGAGGAGATGAAAGTAAAATTTTCAGAAGAAGAAAAAGTAAAAATTACTCAACGTCTTACTCAGTTTTTTAAAAAATCTCCTATCTGTTGTATCGAAAATGGGAAGATAAAACTTCTCATGACTGCAACTTATACGGATGCTGCAGCTAAAGAATTGATGCCGTATTTTGTGAATAAGGTTGATTGATGGCTGAAGATAGGGTATGACGTGGGGTCATTTTTCGGAGGACATGATAATATGAATGCCTATGTGTGGAGAAAAATAAAAAAGCACCTCAAAAATTTAAAGGCTACAGAGGCGAAAAATACGTTTATCAAGGATATTTGATCAGCTTTCAAGAAACTTAATAAAGCTGTTTGAGACTCCTATAAAGCAGAGACTGGAGAAGAAATCTCCTTTACTATTGGGCATTATCTCACTACGATTACCTCCACTTTTCCCAATCTAGATATGATAGAGTTTCAGAAAACTCCTGCACAAGATCTCAATTTATCGATCAGTACATTAGATCACACTAAACGATACTAGGCACAGGATAGTTAGAACAAAATTCTTTCACTTCCTCACGTAATTGTGATAGTTTTTCCTCATCATCTCTCGCAACAATCGCTTGATGGATAAAGGAAGCAATTTTTTTCGTTCCGTCTTCTTTCACTCCTCTGGTAGTCATTGCAGGCATTCCGATACGAAGTCCAGAAGGGCGAAACGGTGGATTTGGGTCGTCGGGAATTGTGGATTTGGAGGTGGAAATTCAGATTTTATCTAAGGTTTTTTCTACTAGAGAACCATCTACATCCGTTCATGAGAAATCCACAACCACCATGTGATTATCTGTTCATCAAGTCACGAGTTTGTAGCCATCAGAGAGTAAGGAAGAAGCGAGGATTTGAGCATTTTTCAAGGTCTGCTGAGCATAGGCAAGAAAATCAGAAGTCTGAGCTTCTTTGAGTGCAACCGCGATAGCAGTGATGGTATTCATATGAGGTCCTCCTTGCATTCCTGGGAAAACTGCTCTATCAATTCTGGTTGGGATATTTTCGATAGTGTCTTCGGGCTTTTTGAGCGGATTGGAAACGATTCCTTTGGAGAGGATTAAGGCTCCACGAGGTCCACGAAGGGATTTATGCGTGGTGGTCATCACAGCATGAAAGCCGTAATCAAACGGATTCTTAAGTACTCCTGCAGCCACGAATCCTCCGATATGGGAAATATCCGCGTACAAGATGGCTCAGGTTTCTTTTGCTATTTCGGCAAATTTATCATATTCAAGTTCTCTCGGATAGGCACTAAACCCTGCGAGGATTACTTTGGGTTTAAGTTCAAGAGCAAGAGAGCGAACTTGAGCGAAGTCGATTTTTCCATCAGGAAGGGTTTTATATCTCTGGAAATTGAAAATTTTGGAGAAAAATGTCACGGGTGCTCCATGAGTGAGATGTCCTCCGTGGGTGAGGTCCATTCCGAGAATGGTGTCGCCTGGGTTCATCACTGCGGAATAGAAGCAGAGATTCGCATTCGCCCCTGAAAGTGCTTGCACATTGGCATGATCAGATTTAAAAAGCTGTTTAGCTCTTTCTATCGCGAGCGTTTCAATGATATCGGTGTTTTCCTGTCCACCGTAGTAGCGTTTTCACGGGAAGCCTTCGGAGTATTTATTGGCGAAGACAGAGGATTGGACGGAGAGGACGGCGGGAGATTGATAATTTTCGCTGGCGATGAGTTCCATTCCCTCAGATTGGCGTTGCTCTTCGTTTTGAATGGCTGTGAAGATTTGAGGGTCGATAGTGGAGAGAGTATTCTGCATTACATGTCGTGATGTAGGTAAAAAATGTCGTAAATAGTATAAAAAAGCAAGAAAAAAAAGCAAGAGAAGAACATGTATCGCGGTTCCCCCTGAGAAGGGGAAGGGAGCCTGCGACTCAAAGAGGAGTCCCGCAGAACTGCGGGAAGGAGCTAAGTTTACGAAGGCGGAAGGGGGTTTGTGGAAAAAACTCCACAAAAAGTCGCAAAATAGTTGCAAAATTAAAAAAAAATAGTATACTTTTGATGATGTATTCGTTGAAGCTTCTTATTTCTTCACGGATCGCTTTTTATTCTTTATACTAACAAAAATGAAAAAAACTGTTTACGGACTCCTTTTCGGACTCGTTGCTCTCTTAGGAGTAGGAAGCGTAGTTCCTGCTTTAGCAAACACCACGGATGCACGAACTCCTGATGCTGTAGGAGGTTTCTGAGAAAAGAACAACTCAGGATTTGGAGATGAAACTAATCAATGATCAAGTCTTTTAGACACCGTGAAAACTTTCATTAACTGGATGTTAGGAATGTTGGCTACTATCGCTCTTGTAATTTGTTTGTACGCTGGATTCTTGATGGTGACTGCTGCTGGTGATGATGCTAAATACAAAAAAGGTATGAGTATCCTCAAACAGGCTGGTATCGGTCTGGTTATTATCTGACTTGCTTGGTTAATTGTGAGTGTAGTCTTCTGGTTGATCGCTACTATGTCTGGTGCTTAATTTATCTTATACAACGTATTTTAATGAAAAAAATCTTATGATTCCTTGGTCTCTTATTGGGATTCTGAGTGATCCTCTCCCCTATTACCTTAGCTGATGACTGCGTGGGCTTTTGATGTGCCAATGGCGTATCTGATATTCAAGGTATTGCTGGCACTGATACGGCTAAAAACTACGGAGATTCGAGCTTGCTTGATACCATCAAGACCTTCATCAACTGGATGTTGGGAATGCTCGCGACTATCGCTCTTGTGATTGTCTTATGGGCAGGATTTATGATGGTGACTGCTGCTGGTGATGATGCTAAATACAACAAAGGTATGAGTATCCTCAAACAAGCGGGGATGGGACTTATAATCATTTGACTTGCTTGGATGATTGTGAGTGTGGTCTTTTGGCTCATCGGAGCGATGACCTAACTAACATTACTTGTGAATAGTATCAGATCTTCTTCGGGGGGTCTGATTTTTTATTTTCTTTTTATTTCGACTTGACTTTATATATATAAATTCGTATAGTAAAGTGAATATAAAAAATTAAATAAACAATTAAACAAAAAAAATCATGAAAAAGATTTTAACGTGGATTTTGATCGCGATCATTATTTTGTTCGTGTTAGGGCTCATTTTTGGGGTCCTTAAAGTGTTAATCCCAGCCCTTGTGGTTGGAGCTATCGGTGTCTTCGGATACCGAAAATGGATTAAAAAAAATTAAATTATTGTTAAACAAATTAAAAACAAAGGAAAATGAGTACATTGAAAAAAAAAGTAAAAAAAAGTCTCGTCGGTCTTGGAGTCGACGAACAGAAAGTAGAACAAGGCTTTAATAAAGCCGAAGATTTCGGAAAGGGGTTAATTGATGTGGTGGGTAAAATCGTCATAAAAGACATCCCTGAAGCTACGAAAGACATCCGCAAGGATGTCAATGAACTTGGCGAGAAGGTGACAGGTGCCGTCAAAGAAAGAAAGAAAAAAGTTGCTGATGCTAAAAAGGCTGCTACTGCTGAAGCCACAAGAGAGAGCGTAGACGCACTGAAAAATTTCGGGACGGAACAGGGCAAAAAGTTGTTCAAAGCGGGTGAAAATCTCGGCACAAAGGCAATGACCCTGGTCAATACCGGCGTAAATGCCGTGAAGAAAAAGACAGAAAAGATTCTGAACGATCCTGAAGTAAAAGCCGTTATTGACGATGCTTCGGTCACGTTTAGTAGTCTCTTAAAAAAAGGAGAGGGAGTCCTGAAGGACGGGAACAAATTTAGCGAGAATGTCGGGCAACAAGCCCAAGCTAAAGTAGCTAAAACATTGTTGAAAAAGCGGATAAAAGAAGCAGCACTAAAAGCCGGCTTCACTCCTGCTCAGGCGACTGCTCTATCGAACGATTATTTCTCTAAAAAAGGAGCGTTGACACAATTGATTTCTATTTTCCCGGACAAAAAATCTGAAAAGTTGCAAGACTTCTTGGTAGCTTTCTATCGGAAAACGGAAGTAATCTCATTACAAACATTCGCGGAAGAAATTCGCAAGCCGGAGAATAACGAAATTCTCTTGGAAGTTCTTGGTGAAGTTCGCATCTCAATCCCCGATTGGTATGGTGGGATTACGGATGAACGTTTGGATGACTTCTTCTCGGTGCTATTCTCAGCATATCAAGCTGATGTACTTGTGTATAAAGATAATGATGAAAAAGCCTTCGAACTTACGAGGGCGAAGGTGTTGATCTTTATTTAAACTTCACACCAAAAAAAGAAAGGATTGGGTAATTGCCTGATCCTTTTTTCATTATACTACTCTGTGTACTTCCTCAATCGTGGTCATTCCCTGCACAACTTTCAATATTCCATCCTCCTGCATCGTGATAAATCCATTATCTCTGGCTTTGGCAAAGATCTCAAAATCTCCCCCCTGATCCACGATCAGCTTTCTAATTTCATCGGTAATTTCTAGTAATTCTAGGATGGCTACCCTACCCAAAAATCCTGTTTGATTACACTGTTCACAACCATTAGCTTGTACGACATCACCTTGGTAAATAGGCATAATCACATTTCCACTGTTCCCCAAAGTCTCGAGAGTCTTTTTAATCTCTGCATCCTCAGCATAGCTTGCTTGTCTTTTGGTAGCACAATGCGGACAGACTTTGCGGACCAATCTCTGACCAATAACCAACTGTAAAGCTGGAGCGAGCAAATACGGTTTCGCATCCATTGAAATCAGTCTTCCAATGGAAGAAATCGCACTATTGGTATGGAGCGTAGTAAATACTAAATGTCCTGTTAGAGCAGCATTTACGGAGATTTCTGCGGTTTCTGGCGATCTGGTTTCTCCCACCAGAATGATATCGGGATCATGACGCAAAATAGCTTTTAAACCTGTTTCGTAGTCGTAATCTTTGGTATAATCGATTTGAGACTGGAAAATCCCTGGCATTTCGTATTCGATAGGATCTTCAAGAGTGATAATTTTATTAGTACCTGTATTCAAAGCATTGAGAGCAGTATAGATCGTAGTAGTCTTTCCTGATCCCGTGGGTCCCGTGATAATGATGATTCCCGTGGTTTTAGCACTGTATTTTTTAATGATTTCATAATCTCTATCAGTAAACCCTATCTCTTGGAAGGTAGAAACTCCTTTCTCACCATCCAAAAATCTGATCACGGTGGATTCCATTCCCATCCCTGGCATAAAGCTGACTCTGGCATCTACTTTCTTCTTTTCTCCCTGAGGAGAGCTTGCTTCAAAGCCAAAACGTCCATCCTGGGGTAGATAATCGATATTCATCTTTGCACCCGACATAAATTTCAGCTTTTGCAGATATTTTCGGAAATCTTTTTGGTCAAAATTCACGACATCTTGCAGGATTCCATCCAATCTGAGACGCAGAGTGATTTTCTCCCCTTCTGGCTGGAAGTGCAGATCAGAAGCACCAGATTGGAAAGACAGACGCACCATTTCCATGACAAAATCCCCAGGATCCATGGTCTCCCTTTTTTCGTAGAATTGCTGCAGGATTTTGATGGCTGATTTTCCCTCAGCTTGCTGTTGGGTAGCACGTTCTTGCTGTTTTTTTTCTTCTTGTTTGGCAAAATCATCATACCAAGTCATAGCATGCAGGAATCCTTCAATGGAAGTATAGAAGATCTTGGGTTTCAGTCCTTGATCAGTCAGCTGTTTGGAGATTTTCTGCAGTTCTTCAGGGTAATTATTGGTAGTCAAGATATACACAACATGCTCAGGATCCTTGTAATAGATCACCGTTTGGATTTTTTCTGCGGTTTCTCTAGGTATTTTCTGTAATTGAGAAAAATCCACCTGTAAGGCTTGTACATCACTAAGTTCGAGAATAGTATTGATGAGTGGAGTTGCCATCCGTTTTCAGAGTTTTAATATAAAGTTCACTCATCTTAATTATATCCATAATTGAAAAAAAAGCAAAAAAAAACTGATGAAGATGTGATGGTGATGATATTTTTCATGAACTTGATATTATTCGAGAAATGGGATGTTGCTCGGAAAGGGAAATCTGATATTATTCGGAAAGGGACGAGCCCTTTCCCTACAAGGATACATTCTTTAATTTTAATTCCCCTAACTGCTGAAAAATCTGTTCCACTTCACGTACCAGGTCGTCGACTTCATATCCTTGCTGGAATAATTGCCCCAAAAGTAGACGAAGTGTCTCTTCGTGGTGTTTATGGACTTTTTGTTTGATCCCGTTCCGATCAATCCCCTTCAATCGAGAAAGAAAACGATGATCGCAGTTCAGCTTTCCTATTTTTAGTAAAAATGCAACAGCGGGATAGCCAAGATATCCTTGGTTGAGAGAGCCACTATCATTAGAGATGATCTGATTTTTCTCAGGATTATATTGAATAAGGTAGATTTTTCCTGGTGTTGAGGCTGAATGTACTTTCCCTTGATTTTCTAAAAGTCCGTCTAGCTCAACCCTTTCGTCAGCTATCGCTCCAAGTGCTTCGTATATTTTGATTTTTGGAGGAAGAATTCGTTGCATTGGAGGAAGGAAAAGTAAAAGGATGTCTTATTTGATTTTCAAGCCATCAATTTGGTCTCTCACGGTATCAGCATTTTCTTGCATTCGGTCAGAGAAGTCCTGTCCCACTTGGTCAATCCCCGAATTGACCTGATTTTTTGCCTCTTTTGCTAATTTGTCTGCTTCCTGTTTGGCAGTATCTATGGCGGTATCCACCGTTGGTTTGATCTGGTCATTATAGTAGTCTTTTCCGACTCCTTTTGCGGTATTCCGAGCTCCAGAAAGCACGGCACTGCCAGAATTTACGATACTATCCAAATCGATCTCTTTTGGAGAAGTGGATAAAAAATCACATCCTCAGAGGAGAGGCAAAAAGAAAGCTGAAAGAAGCAAAAGTTTTTTCATCGGGAAAGGTAGAGGTAAAAGTTCTCTTTCTTTTTACCAAAATTCATTCTAGTTTCAAGCGGAAGTAGAAGGGAAAGGGTTGATATACATTTTATCCTCTGCCCATTTTTTGGGATTATTTTGAATGTATTGTGTAATATTGTTGTATCCCTGTTCGTCACGGATAATATAGTCGTAATAACTGGATTGTCGTGCAAACGGTATATTTGCCTTACAACATCTCATATAAACGGCAGACTTTCGTCATCAAATAATAGATCATAAGGTTTGATGGGTGATAATGGCCTCACCAGGGGGACTTGGAAGATTTTGGGTTAATGGGATGTTCGGAAGATTTTGGGTTAATGGGATGTTCGGAAGAGGACAAGCCTCTTCCCTACATGTATTGTTATTTGTTTCGCCAACCTGCAACAATACGTGCACATGATTAGGCATAATAACATATTCATGCAGATCCACAGAGGGTCTTTTCTGTAGCATAATATGCAATTCCTCATCGCATATTTTACCAGCCTCATTCAAAATCATTTGTCCGTCTACGATTTCTCAGAAATATATTTCATGATCTTTTGTGCAAATTGTAAGAAAATAGACACCAGTAGAGGTGTAATCATATCGTTTAGCACGAGGTTTTTGACGGTTGGGTAATTCTTGCATGTCCATAAAATATAAAAAACAGATAAAAATACAATACGATCATGTAGGGAAAGGGCTCGTCCCTTTCCGAACAATATCAAATTTCCCTTTCCGAACAATATCAAATTCCCCTTTCCGAACAACGTCAAATCCCCCTTTCCGAACAATATCAAGTTTCCCTTTCCGAACAATATTAAATTATCGAAAACCTTGCTTAAAATATCTAGAGAAATTATTTTGGACGAATTATCTCTTGATTTTCCCTCTCCATTTCTGTATAGTACAGAAAAAGGGTCCTTTTCTAGGACTGGAGTTTATCTATTGAATTGTTAACTGAAACGTACACAGAGGTGATCAGCCTCTCTTTTTAGCTTTTTTCTCATTATTATGACAACAAACTACACCAAAAAACCTCTTTTAGAAGAACTTAGTGCAAGCTATCCTCAATTTGGTCCACGATATGCTGGAATCTCATTTGTGGAGTGAGAAGAGAGGAAAAAACAGTTTCTCGCAGAAATGTGGGAGAGTCAACTGGAAACTCATACCCGTTGGGAATATCTAGATATCGTAGATGATTTTAAGAAAAACCTTCTCAACGTTATTGATTTTTCTCCCGTCATTTCTGCTTGAGAGAGACAAGGATGGAAAAAGCTTTGTGAAGAATATAGTCAGCAGTTGCTTATGCTTGTATAGCTACTGGGTAAAGAACGCGAAGAAATATCTATTGACTTTCATTTGTATATTCTTTATAATGCACGAGAAAAGAAATAACTTAATAAAACAAATAAAAATGGAAACAAATGAACAAGTGATTAACAGAGATATTCTGTTGAGTAATGTAAGAACTCTAAGGGTAGTAAAACCTGTTATGTTGAGTGTTATCATTGGGATTATCCTTTTTCTCCTTATGCTATTTCAAGGGAATGTTCCTCTCATTATTGTAAGCTTTTTTGTGCTGGTTATAGGATTTCCTTTTGGTATTTATAAGGCTACCAAATCTTTTTACAAGAACTGGGAACCCAGAAAAAAGGATCTTGAACGCGGGATTAAAGCAATACTGGAAGGTGATCTTTGTAGAGATGATTATTCTTTGGAGGACATTTACCATGACCTCGGAGAATATTTAGAGGTATTGGAGGAGGAAAGTGAAAACAAATAAAAAAAGGAGGAAACATGGATGAAGAAAGTAAATTAGTACAAGAGACGGAGAAGAAACCCTCGTTTTTCTCGTGGGACAAGGAACGTTATGCAAAAAGAAGAGAGATTATGGAAAAATCTCTGAAAGAGACGCCACCTTGGTCGAATGATGCATTTTATTTCCTCTAGGTCAAATTAAAAAAGAGACAAAGAGGAAAACCAAATTAAAGAAAAACCTCACCTTCCGTTTCGGGATTGTGGGGTTCTTTTTTTTCTATTCAGTTTTTTTCGTCTTTTTTTCTGATTTTTCTGCCTTTGGACCTTCATTGGAAGGATTAAAATGCTCGTAAATTTTTCTTTCAACAGATAAATCTTGATTATTTCGATCAATTTCGATCCCGAGTAATTCGGTCACTTTGTTGAGGATGAAGAATTTTTCGAGACTTTCTGAAGAAGCTTTTTGGATATCGTCTACAAATTGTTTTCTCTGCTCTTCGGTCATCGCTTTCAGGTATTCTTCTACTTTTTCTTTACTACCAAAACGCTGTTCTAGAGACTGAACTCTGGATTTGAATTCTTCATCAATCATGGTTTTTGGGATGGATACTGACATCGCATCTTTTCTGATTTTACTCACAAACTCCTCTACTGCAGTGATGAGAGCAGTTTGCTCTTTTTGAGCGTAAAGTTGTTTTTCGATGAATGCTTTGAGTTCGGTTTCGTTTTTTACTTCACTTTCTTTCCCGAAGAATTTCAAGATATTTTCCTCCGTAAATTCAGGAAGAATCTGCTTTTTTACATCTTTGATCGTAGCTTTGAGTTTCGTGGGTTTTGTTATCTCTGGTTTGGCATGAAGGACGGAAGGAAGAGATTTTTCATCATATTTGAGTTCGATCTCCGCTCCTTTTTGCTGTCCTACAAAGGTTTTTTCTCGGAAAGGATCTTCAGCAAATTCTGGTTCTCCGATGTAGGTAGTCCCTTTTTCGAGAGGAGTCCCCTCTTTATCGAGCCATTCGAGAGCGATTTTGGAAACCGTACCGAGTTCCAAGACTTCTGTGTCTTGGTAGTCAGCATAATTTTTTCTAAGATTGGTGATAGCGTCCTCAATATCCTTTTTCTCCACTTTTACCGTAATAGGTTTGATGGTTTCAGATTTCCAACTGTCTTTTTTGATTTCGATCTCTGGATAGATATCCAGCTTCAACTTGATCGTGGTAATACCCTCTTTTTCATCTTGGCTATAATCGTAAGGTTCACCGATGAATCTAATTTCTGGATGCTCTGTCACTGCTGATTGGATGCCATGATTAGCGATGTGCTCCACGATACTCATATTGAGATATTCGGGTTGTACATTCTTTTCCACGAGATCCAGAGGCACTTGCCCTTTTCTGAATCCTGCGAGGTTCATATCTGCTTGGAAATGTTTGAGTACATGAGCTTTTTCATGTGCCTGATCCTCAGCAGTAAAGGTGATTTCGAGATGATAATTTGATTGATTCCCTTTGGTTAATGTGTATGCCATTAGAAGATGAAAGAGTAAAATAAAACTGACTGTAAGATATGGAATTGGTTTAGAATTTCAAGGAAAGAATGGTATTTCACCAGATTCCGCTCTTTATCAGCCTATTTTTAACTTGACTTTTTATATTCATATATATATAATGTTCCTGAAAATAAAAAAACATTTAAATAAAAAAATATGTTAAAAGAAGAAAGAAAAACAGACTATTCAGTGAAAAAGCTGACCATTCAGGGCATTTCAGAATTGGTGATTAAACCCTCCTCTGATGAGTTCCTACACATTGAACAGGCTCCTAAAAGTCTGGAAATTACGGATTCTAACGGGACCCTCACCCTACAAGGGAAAGGTTGCGGGAATGGGAATCACGTTAACATTAACGGAAAGAATATGACTTTCCGTGACGGGAAATTATATGTTAACGGGAAACAGTATGAGGAAGCTGATGGGAAGAAAAGTGGAGTTGATGAGAAAAGCGATTCTACTCAGACTATTCTTGGAGGTTTTCTTTCCAAGGTTCTCAATAATGTGATCTCTTCGTCGTCAAATGCGACCATTATAGGAAGTTATTCTCAAACTACTATTAATGGAAGAAGTATTAAGGTAGTAGGGAATAACATCTACGTTAATGGAAAATTAATGAGAGCCACAAACTCCAATGAAAAAGAGAAAGAAAATCCTGAATCTCCGAAAGTGGTGATCTTGGTGCCAAAAGGGATCGATTGTCAGATTACGGAGTGTAAGGACGTGAACTTGGAAGATGAACTTTTTTTCTCTAAATTGAATTACGATGGAGATAGCCACTCCAAATTGCAGGCATCAAGTATTACTGCCGACTCTGCTAAGATTTCTCTGGATGGTATGAGTAAGGGAATCTTTCAGAAACTGGCTGCAACTACACTAACCATTGATGTAGATGGACACAGTGAAGTCGAAATCAATGGAGGAGAGATCAAAGATGCTGATCTGGAAGCTGATGGGATGAGTAAAATCACTCTTCAGGGGAAATTAACCGATGTGAAAGCAGACGCTGATGGTCACAGTACCATTAGGTATAGCAAACCGGTTAATACTCCGAGAATTTCAGAAGATGGTATGGGGAGATGTAAAGTATTGTAGTCTGAATTTTAAAGGGATCCTATGAATGTTTGATTCATAGGATTTTTTTGTGGGAAATTTTTTATAATAGAAAACTTGCAATTTACAAACTAAAATACCTACCTACTTAACTTTAGTTAACTCTAAAATAAAGTCATAAAATTCTCATCTTTTTGGGAGTGAGACAGGTATGAAAAATTCTTCAATTTCTTAGTTTTGAATGAATATAGTTTTATATGTAATTACATATAATTTACTTGATTTTATAAAAATAATCCTTATACTATTCATACATAAATTTTTACTTTCTCATATTATGCCAGTAATGAAGTGTTATTCTTTCATAGAAGATGGAGAAGATAGTATAACCAATGCAGTACAAAAAATTCTCAAAACTGGTGATATTCCCTGAAATACCGTGCTTTACCAACAGAAACTCTATACAAAAATCTCGGAAATTATCAAAAACTATGAGAGGAGAAACTTTCAAGTTGATGGATACACGGTAAAACATTTGGAAGGACAATTCTTTGAGTTTCGTATTCAGGCAGGAGGAACAAGTCTACTTATCAGAATTTTCTTCTTTCATCTGGATTCAACGAGTATTGTTCTCACAGGAAACCTTGTAAAACCTCAATCCTATGATGATAAAAAACAAATAGGAAAAACTCAACAAGAATATGAAAAAGCGTTAATTACTGCAAAACTTATCCAAAATGATTTCCTCTGACCACAGAAATTCACTTATCAGCTTTTAATCTTTTAAACCTACACAAAATGCCTATTCTCACTACTCCTCCAAAACGAACTACTCAACTTGGTGATGAAAAAATGCAAAGCAGTATTAGAAATCAACTTACTATTTGATCAAATTTATATCATCGAAGAAAATATAAATGATTTTCTCAGCAAACTCTCGCTGAAAAAGCAAGTATCACTCAGAGTATTGTATCAGAATTAGAAGCTGGGGAATATAACCCCTCTATTGAGGTACTCACTAAAATTGCAGACGCCCTTGAAATTAGTATTGAGTATTTTACCAAAGAAAATTTTAATCGAAGATTTTTGGAAACCCTTGATTATTTTATTTCTCATCTTCCCACAGTAGATATTCTCAAACTGATGAAACTAGTGTATTTTGCTGATATTCAATATTATCAAAAGAATTGAATAAAATTCACGGGGACGAAATATCTCCGTTGGTATGCTTGACCGTTTAATAAAGACATCTATCTTGCTGATACTTTTTTCGCCAAAGATGGTCAGTATTTTCTTTCTCAACCTATTTTGGCTAAAAAGCTGACTTTTAGTCCAGATGATGAGAAGTTTTTGGATAGTATAGTTGCAGAATATGGAAAATTGTCTTCTGTGGAAATTAAGAAAAGAAGTTATGAAACTGATCCAATGCAGTGATGCAGCGTAGGAGGAGATGAAAAGTTGGGAGAAGTGGTGTTTTAGGTTTTCAATGTTATCATTTATAAACAAAAGCGTTTATGTTTTGAAACATCTTTCTTATCACAAGAGCTTGAAAAATGGGAGGAGAAAGTGAAAGTAGAGTTAGATTTATTTCTTTTTAATACATAGATGAAAACAATAGTCATCACCTCTGGATATTTTAATCCCCTTCATCCCTGACATCTGGAATGTCTGGAACTTTGTAAAGAGCTTGGAGATGAACTGTGGGTGATTGTGAATAATGACCAGCAAGTCAGGTTAAAAACTGGGAAAGAGGAGGTTTTTCAAGATGAGCAGTTTAGACTTCGTATCGTGTTGGCTTTGAAGCCAGTGGACCAGGTTTTTTTGTCTGTTGATAAGGATGGAAGTGTGTGTGAGAGTATTAGGGCGGTGGCGAAGAAAGTGAGAGAGTTGTATGGTGAGGAGGTGCAGATTATTTTTGGGAAGGGGTGAGATAGATTTGCTGGGAATATTCCAGAAGTGAAGGTGTGTGAGGAGTTGGGGATTATAATTAGGGATGGACTGGGGGCTAAGACACATAATAGTAGTGAGTATAGGGGGAAGGTGGGATAAAAAGTGGGGGGAAAAAATTTGCGATAAAAAACTTGATTTTTGATAAAAAATGATTATAATGGTCGTTATAGCGACTATAGTATTACAGTAATAGCCGTTGTAGCGTATAATATCTTTATTTGTTAGCACTTTAAACTGCCATGAAGGAACTTTATAAGTATTTCAAAAAAAAACAAGATGAAATTTTACAGGAGTTTAGTGCTGATTTCGAGAGAGAGGCTCTTAATTCTATCAATCGAGAATATAGGATTTCTGCTCTTATCTGAGAAAGAGGGGTTGGGAAAACTACCATTATGCTACAAAGATTTCAAAAAACTTCAGGTTTCTATTTCTCTTTAGATGATGCAAGATTTGCAGGTGCTGAGCCGGCTACTTTACTAAAATTTGTGGAATATCTCTACTTTGAGCTTGATATTCGTATGATTTATATTGATGAAGTCCATAAATATAAAAACTGGAGACAGGAAATAAAAAATATCTATGATTGATTACCCAAAATGCAAGTTGTGTTTTCTAGTTCTAGCTCGTTAAGTATGTATAAATGATTGGCTGACTTGGCGAGAAGAGCAGAATTTTATGAAATCCATCCGATGAATTATAGAGAATATTTAAAATTCTTTCATAATGTTGAAGTTCCTGCCTTTACTATAGAGGAATTAGTTAAAAATCACGAAAAAATCTCAATGGAATACTCAATTCATGGACATAAACAAATCTATTTTGAAGATTTTATTAGAAGGGGGCAGTATCCTTATATCAGACAGTATGAAGGAGATGATTATCTTTTAAAATTTCAAGCGTTGATGGATAAGGTGATTTTCGATGACTTACCTATGTTTATCAATTTACAAACTGATTCATTGGATAAAATAAGAAGACTCTTATATTTTATAAGTCATACTTCACCTAGTGAACTGAGTTTTACAGGATTATCAAATAAAATATGATTACACAAATCAAGCGTCGAAAATGTGCTGACCTTGCTTCATAAAATCTGAATTATTACCCTCATTCCAAAATTCTGAAATCTCAGTGATAGAGTGAGAAAAGAGTATAAAATGTTTCTGTGAAACACCAATCTCTACAATGCCTACAATCTAGAAACGGATGCTGGAATTTTAAGGGAATGTTTTGTAGCTTCACAATTAAAAAGATTAAGAAATGCTGAGCTTTTTTCTCCGAAACAAGGTGATATTATTCTGCAGATTTTTGATAAGGTGTGGAATTTTGAGATTGGAGGAAAGAGTAAAAAGGCTGGAAAATATGATGAGAATGTATATATTGTAAAGGATGGGATTGAGCTTTCAGAGGATAAGAGGACGATTCCGTTGTGGGTGATGGGGCTGATTAAGGGGTAAAGATTTGCAATCTTTGATGAGAAAGATATTGTGAAATTCAAATAACTGGAAGATAAAAGAGCTTGAAAAAGCGGAGGAGAAAGTGAAAGTATAGGAAATGAAATTTTAAATTCTGTACCCTATAAATGAGAATTCTTCAAGTACTCCCCTATTTTCCACCCCATTTATGAGGATTAGAAACCGTTGCTGAAGAATTTTCTAAATATTTCGTGCAGGGAGAGAATGGTGAAGTGATAAATCTCGTCTTCTCTGTATGACAACCAAAGCAGAATTGAATGTATGAAAAGGATGGGTATAAGGTTATTATTTTACCCGCTTTTGATATTATTTCTAATTTTCCTTTTCCCAAGTTTTGGAAAAAGTCATTTAAGGAAAGCATCAAACAAGCAAAAAAATTCAATCCTGATATTATTCAAACTCATACCAGATTTTTTCTTTCCAGCTTTTTAGGAGGATTTTTAGCAAAAAAATGGAAGAAAAAATGGGTACATATAGAACATGGAAGTGATTATGTTCAACTTGCTCAAGGATGGAAAAATAAAATAGCATATCTGTATGACCGCACCATTGGATCACGAGTTTTTAGGAAGTCAGATTTTATTATTCCTATTAGTAATGCTTGCAAACAATTTATTACTTCTAAATTTGGCAGAAAAGACAAAATGCAAGTAATTTATAGAGGATTGGAGATTCCCTCAAATTTACCTCAAGTGGAAGATTTACACGAAAAATTTCCATGAAAGATTTTAGTGGGATTTATAGGGAGATTATATAAATGGAAGAATGTTGAAAGTTTAGTGCAGGCATATTATGATGTGAATAATACATTGAAAGATAAAATTCAGATTATTATCGTTGGAAATGGAGAGGATATGGAAAGGTTGAAAAATTTAGATAAGGAGTGATTAGTATATTTTACTGGTGGTAAGAAATTTGAAGAAGCTCTTGTTTATCAGCAACAATTTGATATTCATTATCATACCTCTAATCCGTGATGATGATTAGCAACTACTCTGCTCCAAGCAATGTATTTTGAATTGCCAATTATTGCTACTCCTAATGAATGAGCTTTGGATGTTTTGATAGATGGAGAGAATGCAATGGTATTAGAAAGTTCTTCTTTGAAAGAGATTAAAAGGGGATTAGAAAATGTGGAAGAGGTAATGAAACAAAATGTCATATGGAGAGAAAGAAATCAGAAGATCATTCAGGAGAAGTTTCAGTGGGAAGGAAATATTAAACAATATTACATTTTATATATGAATATATTTAGATGAAAAAAAATAGCATCACTTTGTTCATCTCTCAAAATTTGATGAGGTGTAGAGAAGATTCAAGCGAATTTAAGTATTGGATTATCGAATGTATGATATGATTTTTACCATCTTCTCTCAGAAGATATCATTCCTAGAAATGAATATAAAGGTAAAATAATTTCATTACATAGTCCATTTATAGTAGGATTTTGAATTAAAAAAATGATTTCTCTTTTTAGTAATGCTTGGAAGGTAGTAAGAATATGCAAAAAAGAAAAAATAAATATTTTGATAGGGCAAGGAGATTATTTTTTTATGGTATCATGACTAGCAAAATGCTTTTGATTTAAGGGGAAAACTATTGCGGTAGTTCATACCACAATTGGTATATGGGGAAAGGTCATAAATAAAACTCTAAGATTCTTTCTAAGTTTACATGATAAAATAGTTTTAATCTCAAAAGAAGAACAAGAAACCTTTATACAAAAGTACAAATTCAATCCTCAAAAATTAGTAGTTATCTATAATTCCATAGATATTTCAAATATAGAAGAATTGAAAAAAGAAAAAATAGATGATTTTGACTTTAATAAATTCACATTTATTAATGTGGGAAGATTGACCTATCAAAAAGGACAAGACAGACTTCTAAAAGGATTTGATATATTTCATCAAAACTTTCCGGATACTCAATTAGTTATCTTATGAGATGGAGAATTGAAAGAGGAATATTTAGCACTGAAAAATTCACTAACATCTGGAGAAGACATTCATTTTTTAGGGAATAAGGAGAATGTATATAAATATTTATCTAAATCAGACTGCTTTGTATTAAGTAGCCATTTTGAGTGATTCGCTGTGGTTCTATTGGAGGCTATGGCAACCTCATTACCTATTATTAGCACAGATTGCCCGACAGGACCAAAGGAAATTGCTTGAGAAAACTCTATTATTATTATGCATAATTATAATACCGAATTTCTTTTGAGTAAAGCTATGGAAGATATATATATAGATGAAAGTCTGAGAGAAAGATTGTGTAATCATAAGAAGTACCTTAAGAGATTCTCTCCTCAAGAAAATACTCGTTGACGAGAAGAATTACTTGAAGGACTGTAAGAATTTATAAGTTCTTTAAGTATTCTTTATATTTTTGTGGTATTTGAAGATAATTTGTTCCAAAAAATAGTGAGTTCACATATTCTATTCCATATCCAGAATAGTTGGCTACTCATCCGTCCATTTTTAAATTTTTTAGATGAAGGAATCAAATTTTTCCGTATTTAATGTTGTGTGGTGCTATTAAGTTTTCACACCCTACATCGTTATAAAAATAGGTTTTTGGGGAAATAGGAAATATTCCATGATCTCCAAATATTCCAGCGATTCCAGAAGATAAAAATTTATTTGCTATTGCTAGATTTCATCTTTTATCTATGGATATTTGTATTTGAGGTATGTTTAAGAAGTATTTAGGTCTATTTATTTTTATAAATTTAGTCATTTTTGCAAAATTTCATTTAACACATAACATATCATCGTCCATCTTCATCACATAGTTATAACTTACTTTACTTAAACAGTAATTATAGAAGTAAGACAAGGAATGTACAGAATTATCTGGCGTTTCCGAGTATAAGAGATGATTTCAAGGATATACTTCTGGTTCATATTCATAATATTTGAAAATATTGGGATATTTTTTAGATAATTTTTGGCAGATTTTGCTTGTATTGTCAGTGCTGTTAATATCTACTAGTAGGATAACCTCATCTACATAATCTTTTATAGATAAGAGGCATTTTTCTAGAAATTGGTCGCCATTTTTTAATCTAGCAAAAGCTGATATTCAATCTTTCTTATGTTTAGGATCAAAAGCAGACATTGAAATATAATATTTTTCAATTCCTTCAATGTTTTTTAACCCCTTAAATGATCATTTTTTTAATAACAATCGTTTTCTCTTTAGAGAAATAAGGAAGCTAAACAGCCTTAATGTTATAGGAATATGATCCTCTAAAATATCTGTTATCATATTTGGAGAAAAAATATAGTTTACAACCGTGTTTCTTAATTTATCTATCCTCATCTATTAAATATGTATGAAGTAAATCAATATATTGTCCATCTAACTCTCTAAATTTATTTGAAGTATAATTGTGTTTGAGGTATTCATGTCAATCTTTGTGATAATTTTTTA
The DNA here is from genome assembly GCA_031261265.1 of Candidatus Peribacteria bacterium. The sequence goes on along the minus strand of JAISKI010000034.1, from coordinate 30,165 downwards.
ATCCCTTATCTGGTTTTAAGAGTTTTAAATGTAAAAAAGTGATTGGAGCAAGTTTAGATAAATAATTATGAACATAGCCTTCTGTTTTTCCGTTGGAATGAAAATAAATTCTTGTAGAAATTGGATGAAATCCTATATCTGAAAATAATCATGAAAAAGCAGATCTATAGTTATCGTTTGCTAATACAAAAATATGATGATTTTTTTGAACATTAATGAGAGGAGTTAGAATAAACTTGTTGATTCACTTTCTTCTGATTGTTTTTAACAAGGGAAGGGTGTTATTTACAATAAAAATTTGATCATCGTCTAATTTAAGTCAATACTGATAATTTACTTTGGATAATGTCCAATTAGACATATAGGCAAAGTTATGTACCGAATTTTCTGGACAATCTGCAAACTTTGAAGAGAAAAGAGGATAGACTTCTGGTTTATACTGGTAAATCTTTATTTTTCTAGGATATTTCTGCTGAAGAAAAATACATTTTTTTCGTGTACTATCAGTAGAACCATTTTCTACCAGAATAATTTCGTCTAAATAATTAACAACAGATTCTATAGAAGGGATTAAAAAATCTTCAGCATTTTTGAGTCTAGAATATCCACTTATTCCTTCCTTTTTTATTTTCCCGTTTAGCATATCCGAAGAAATATTATATTCCGATAATCATTCAATATTTTGTAATCCTTTAAATTTTCAATATTTGAAATAAAATCTTAAAGTGCGTGTAATATCCATTAAAAAAATCACAAATCTTAATACTAGCGGATAATCTCCAGATAGAATTTTGTTAATAATGTTCTTAGGTATAAACCTGTCAATTATTTTTTCTTGGATCATATGTTATATTAAATTAAAGTAATCATTTTTTTATACAAAGGAAATTAGATAAACAATAAACTTCTAATAAATGAGAGTAAGAAGGAAGTTTATATATATGATAAGGTAATATTCTATAGAAATCATATTGTGTTGATAGGAGATCTCGAAAATCTTTGAGAAATACTTTAGATTTAATATTTTGTCGTAGAAATTCAAATTCAATTGCCTCTATCTTTCAACTCATAATAGCATTCTTTGCTCCTTGTAGAGCAGAATACTCTGCTCCTTCGATATCCAATTTCAAATAGCTAATATAGATAATCCCTTTTTTTTCGATAAAGTCGTCTATAGTCTGAATTTGAATTTCTTCCTTAAAGTGATTTACTCCATTTGAATATATACTTGCACCTGTATCTCCCTCTATATCTTTATATAAATCAATAACGCCATTTTCATTTCAAAATCCTATATTATGTAATGAAATATCCTTATTAGTCTCAAATTTCCTTTTTAGTGATTGATAAGCTGACTTTTGTGGTTCAAATGAATAAATAAAAATATCTGTAAGTTTCATTTCTAATAACTCTTCTATAGTTTGTCATATATTAGCTCCAACATCAAATAGAATAAATGTTTTTCCATTTCCATATCATAATTTTTTATAAATAAACTTTTTAGCATGACTCAGAGCATTTACACCATAACCGTATCACATGCCAGATAAACCTACTAAGTATATGGCATGCCAAAATCTTTGTAACCATGGTTGAGCTAAATAAGAAAATGTATATATATATACCTTTTTTATTAAGTTTTTGCACCAATATAGGAAAAGTCATCATCTGTAGGTAATTGTTCCTTTTAAGGTGGTATATATATATCTAAAGAATCATAAACTTTTGATATTCTTAGTAGAATTAAATATTGGATTGATATGATTATATATACCTTTTTTAATTACGATAGATGTATATCATAAATCTGAAAGCCTTTTAGATACCAATCACTCATCCACATGATCTTCATATCAAAACATCACTTGTTTCATTATCTGTGTATTTCTCAGTCACGGCTGTAAAGAAAAAGATTCATTAGGGTTGAATACTATAAAATCATGCCCATAAAAAGATAGAACTTCATCAGTTAATATTTCATAGTATCTTTTTTTCATTATTCATGTTTTTTTTAATCAGAAATCTTTACAAATATCTCTTAGTAAGACAACTCCTATTTTATCATTATGTTCTAATATTTTATAAGATAATTCAAAATAATCAAAATCCGTTTTCTTGAAAATTTGATCATCTTCACAATGGAATACATATTTGGTATCTATATGGTCATATAATGTTTTTAGTGCATAGTAATGGCATTTGAAGACATCTTTTTGCCCTGATCATCACGTATAAAGAATTTCTCGTCCTTTCAAGAATCCATTTACATTTGCCTCTTTCATCTTTTGGATATGATTTTCATCTTTTGAGTCTTCTGTCATAATCTTTTTATATTTAGAAAGATCTATAGTCTTTTCTATGGACTCTACAGTTTTTTTGAGGAGATCTATCCTTCCACAAGAGGTAATAGCAATGGTAATAGCAATGGTAATATCTTGATACATATTTGTTGTTTAAGAAATAAAAGGAACTCATTTTCTAATCAATACATAATTGATGTAAGTAAAATTCTCTAGAGCTGGTTCATAACTTTCTATTTTCACCAATCCATGTTTTCGCGATAGTTCTCTATAGATATGATAATCTTCATGTAGTAAATCATAATAGTCTTTGAAAAATGTCCTAGAGCTAATAGCACATCTATTATGTTCTACTTGGATCACATCTATTTTTTTATCATGCAACATCATTTTTCATCACTTCAAGCAAGCTAACTCATTTCATTCTATATCAATTTTTAAGTAATCTATATGTTGTATATTATTTTCTTTACACCATATGTCCAATGTTGTTATATGGATAATTTCTTTTTCCACATTTCATGAAACGTAATTAGAGATATTATCGGGATATAGAGAAGCACATGAATTATCTGGATCGTTACCATCCTTTGCATAAAAAAGTTCAAGATTTGCTTCAGCCTCTCAGAATCAAACATTAGTGATATATATATCTTTTATGAAGTTAGTATTTTTAATAAATTTTTTAAGAGTATTTTTCGATGGTTCAAAAGAATATATTTTTCTTTTTACGGATATCTCTGCATTGAGTAAATTTGCATATTGTCATATATTTCCTCATATATCAAAGATAATTGGAGAAATTTTGTGCTTATGAAAATAGGTATTTAATTGTTTCAATAAATATTTTTCTCAGTTTTCCTCTCCTCACACTCAATAATTCATTAATCATAAAGTGATTTTATATAACCAGAAATATAATTTTTGTAGACATTTAAATTGAAATAGTCCAATAATTTTACATAAAGCGTTCATTTTGTATTAAATTAAGATAAAATAATATGTTTTCTATTTAGATGAGAATACTAATCTCCTCTTCAAAGTCAATTTAAACTGCCACTTGATTCAGTTTTTTTCTTTTAAAATGTGGTTTATAAGGTGATTTCTTGCACCAGTGGTGCAAGTTTTTGAATCTCTTACAGAGTTTATATTATTTCATCTCTTCTAATAATTCAGTTATAAACTGATGATTGTGCAATTTTTGTGCAATTACACCACCCTATCGGACATTTATCGGATGATACAATTGAATTAATTTCTAGATTATTTTGGCATTATTGGCGTTATTAGCTCATAGGTGCTTCATGCTCCAAATGTTCAAGTCTGCTCTATAATTTTGTGTTCTACGAGTTCTGCAATATCTCTTGATGCTGTTCTTTCTGAGACATCATTCAACTCCTGATATTCTCTATTCGTATTTTTCCTCTCTCTTTTACATATTCTACTGCTTTTATCTGCCTCTCATTAAGTTATTTGCCCCACTATTGCCCCACCTGCCCCACTATTGCCCCACTAATAATTTATAATAGATATTAGAACCCGATGTTCAAAACTTTTTTAAAATTTTAAATGTATCAACCAGTTTCATTAACTCATTTGTTGCTGTTCTCTTGGAGATTTTATTCAGTTTTTGATATTCTCTATTTGTTATCTTCTCCTTCTCTTTTACGTATTCTACTGCATTAATTTGCCTTTCATTCAATCCTAATTCTATGCTACAATCTCCCAATATCCATTCTTATCTGCACCAATTCTCTTCAATATTCAGCTTTCTTTTAATCTTTTGATATTATTTTCTATCGTTCTTTTTGATGTAGAAAGTATAGTTGCTATCTCTCAAATGCTTATTTCTTTGTTTTGTTGTATTAACTTTATAATATCTGTTTGCAAATTATTTACACCACCATTTACACCACCATTTACACCACCATTTACACCACCATTTATTCCACCATTTACACTCAGCTTTTCAGGATTTTTTTCAAAGATAAACCAAAAGTCTTTTCCTTCAAATGTTATACTTGGTTTTGGAAGTCATTCCTTGATACATTGATCGGTGATCTTTTTGATTCCACGCCCTCGGGATTCCACATATCCACTACGAAAGAAAGCATTAGCAATATCTGGATTGTAAGGGATAGAAGGATGTTTTGAAAGAAGTCTTTCAGCTGTCCAGTCTTCCGGCAATTCTCCATAATTTCGTATCATAATTTTATCTTTGTAGACGCTGATTTGGATGGGATATCCACCAGAATAATCCTTGTGTGCAATAGCATTGAGAAGTGCTTCACGAACGGCTTCTTTGGGATATTCATAGGTTTCTACACGATGAATACCCTCATAACTAATAATTGCCTTGATGTATTTGGTAAAGAGAAGATCAATAACTTTTTCTATCTGATCAAAGAGATTCCCGTGAATTTCGTCCTGAAAGATAAGCTCTGCATCGCTCTCAAAGTAGCCGATTTTGATATATGCACCTGTAATAAACTTTTCAGGATCAGGATAAAAAAGCAGAATAGCAGAACGTTTGAGACTTTTTTTCTCTGTCAGATGAAGATTTTCCACAAGATACTCGTTATTGTCATTGAGAGGGTCATCATCAATACGTTTACTTCTGATAGCTCTTTTACGAAAAGTATCCAAAGTTTCCTGCTTTAAATCGGTAATTGATACGTGGGGAATCAGAACGGTTTCCCAGTGTTTCCCTTGCTTTTGGAGTAAGAATTTATCTAAAGCTCAGCCTTTTAATTCCTGTTTTGTGCTTCCGCTACGATAGTGGTATTGTCCTTTGTAGTTTACTGGATTCAAATGCGGTTCTACGATAATCTCGATGAAATCGCCCTGTTTCGTGTGGTGTAGATTCACGTCAACCATAATTCATAGAATATCCCTGACTTTATTTGGTATTTCTTCCATCAATTGCTTCGCATTTTCCACACCGACTACTTTGCCGTTATCGTCTTTTCCGATGAAGAGGGTTCCGCCGTTAGCATTAGCAAAACCACATATCCATTTTAGATATTCATCTCTTCGGGAAGATTTATATTCGATGGTTTGAGTCTCTGGCATTTTTTTACTTATTTGCAACATAAATTAAGCTTCACTTTTATCTTATCATTCATTTTACAATAAGGTCAGTAAAACACTCAATCTTTGGCTGAATAATGCTGTGCATTTGTTGTATCGTGGTTTCTGTACTTCTGCTTATAATTTATCGCTTTATTGATATATTTTGGATAGTTCTTCTTTGGCTCTTTGAGAAGTTTCCTTTCAAATTCAGATTGAACCTTATCGTAATTTTCTTGGTCTAGGTAAATTTCCATAGGGGTAATATTTCCTTCTTTGGTTATATCAAGATATAATGCACGATAGATGTCCCACCAGCACCAGGATTTTCCTAAGATTTCTTGTGTAATTTCTTTTGTTTTCATACTGATAAAGGTTAAGAGATAAACTTTAGTCTGTTTGGTATATTCTACCTATTCTCCCTCCAAAGTCAAATCAAACTGCCACTTTATTCTGTTTTTTCTTCTTTTAAAATGTGGTTTATAAGGTAAATTTCCAGCCAATGGCTGGAGTTTTATATCTGTAAAACAAAATCCATAATATTTACCCATTTCACTCCATCAAGCACCCCTGAAGCTCATTCATCCATACTCACTACATATTTTTCTCGTGAATCTGGTATCGCTAAAAGTGATCAGAATTCTCTTTCTTTTGTTTCTTTATTTTCCAAAAGATAAGCTACCTGCACATACATTATTTTATCATTTTTTTTGCAGATAAAATCCACCTCTTTTTTGTCTATTTCACCTACAAAAACTTCCCGTCATTTGGATACTAAATCGCTATACACTAAATTTTCTAATAAACCTGTGATATACAACTTGGAATATCAGCCCAGAAGCGTATTTTTGATACCAATATCAGTAAAATAATATTTCTGAAACAACTCAAACAGCTTTTTACCTCTGATATCAAATCTTGAAACTTTATTTAAAAAGGAAGCTGTAATAGAATTATCCAAATACTCAAGAACGACATTTGTAGACATTTTTACATTTTGATTTTTAAGGTAATCACTGATACTTTTGGCACTAAATATACTTCAAACCTCGCTGGCAAGGTAGGTAATCAGTTTTTTATAAAAATCTACATTTCTAATATTATTTCTCGCAACTACATCTTTGAGAATAATAGTATTGACTACATCTTTGAGATAACCATAGACCACTTCGTCTTCTAATTGAAGATTCCTGAGATAAGGAAGTCCTCAGAATTTAAGATATTTCTGAAAATTATCCTTGGAATGATCTAATTGGTGAAATACTAAAAATTCCTGATAGTTTAACGGATAAATATGGAAACTCACATATCTACCACCAAGAACGGTTGAAAGCTCACCAGAAAGAATTTTAGAATTACTACCTGAGATATAAATATCATGTCATCATTTGGACTGTAAGCTACGGATTGCTTTTTCTCGTTTATCTATTTCTTGGATTTCATCAATGAAAATATATTTGTAGTCTTGGACTGCCTTGTGTAAATCGTGATAATCATGGATATTGTCCCGCTTTATATCTTCTTTATTGAGATAGATAATTTCGTCTGATTTCGCTTTTTGAGATTTTTTGATTTCATCAATGAGTTGTAAGAGAATATAGCTTTTCCCAACTCTCCTCTGTCAAATGATTACCTTCACTACATCAGTAGACATAAAAGGCTGAATTTGATCCAAATAATGTTGTCTTTTGATTATAGTTTTGTTCATACTTAAAACTCAGTAGATAAAAGCGATTAGTTTGATGTATAATTAAATGTACTGAGATTGCAAGTCTTTTTCACCATTTATACCACCATATCGGACATTTATTAAGATATAGTAAGATGATTTATTATCTCAATCTTTCTGAAATATTCACTTTTCAACCATACTATCTAAGTCTCTAAATGATGTTTTTGGTGTGGCATCATTCAACTCCTGATACTCTCTATTCGTAATTTTTCCTCTCTCTTTCACATATTCTACTGCTTTTATCTGCCTCGATCAGCCTTTTAAATCCTGTTTTGTCCTTCCTCTGCGGTAGTGGTATTGTCCTTTGTAGTTTACAGGGTTCAAATGCGGTTCTACGACAATCTCAATGAAATCGCCTTGTTTCGTGTGGTGTAGATTTACATCAACCATAATTCATAGAATATCCCTGACTTTATTTGGTATTTCTTCCATCAATTGCTTCGCATTTTCTACACCGACTACTTTGCCGTCATCGTCTTTTCCGATGAAGAGGGTTCCGCCGTTAGCATTAGCAAAACCACATATCCATTTTAGATATTCATCTCTTCGGGAAGATTTATATTCGATGGTTTGAGTCTCTGGCATAAATTGTATACTATTAGAAGCTTAGAATAACTTCTTATACCTATCTTTACGAGATAATCAAGACAATTTACCTTAAGTCATTTTCCTTTGCAATTTCTTCCCATTTCCCTATCTAAGATAGTGTTTATCTTTCATCTCAAGAGACATGCGGGAGTATATCGCACAGCATACCATCAGTTTTTTCAACGATGCAAGCAGTCAGTTGCCTCCTATTTTTATTGTTGCAATTGTGGGAGCTATTATCCAGCTGACGAAGGTAATAATTGATTCTGTAGTACAAAAACAATTCACGCTCCAAGAGGTCTTTTCTTCAGGGGGGTTCCCGTCATTTCACAGTGGGATTGCGAGTAGTGTAACGATGATCGCGTTGCTTCATGATGGGATCTATAGCATTACTTTTGCGATCGCGGTCACTTTTTCTCTGCTTTTTGCTTATGATGCGATGAATATCAGGTTTCAGACGGGGAAACATGCTGAATATCTCAATGATCTCAGGAAAGATCTCCAGGATAATCTCCTCATGAAAGAAAAGAGAAAAACAAAGCTGAAAGAAAGACTTGGTCATACTCCTGTGGAAGTATTAGGGGGAATCGTCTTTTGAATCAGCCTTACCTTTGTTTTATATTATATACTCTATGTCTAGAGGTTTAGTTAGTGCCAGACCCTTTGCGAAAAAAAGGACGAATCACTCCCTCAAAAGAGCGATTACTAGAACAGGGATTCCTTTGCCGAGTATCTCGCTGAGTATCAGTCAAAAGGCGAAAGAAATTCTTTCTTGGTCAGTTATTGGAGTGATCTTGCTCGTTTGCTGATTTCTTTTTCTGATTAAAGGGGTATTTTTTAAGGCTGAATTTAGGATTGAGCAAGTAAAATTTTCTCAGACCACAGAGCAAACATTTTATGATATTGAGCTTTTTAATCTGGTGACTAAGGAGCTTAAAGGTAAAAATTTCTATATGTTGCAATATTTTCAAAAGGAGAAAATTCTGCACAATATTCAGAGTGCATTTCCTTTTGTCTCTGATATCTCGTTTCAAATGGAAGCAAAAAGCAGTTTAACAGGCTGATCTGAGATGGAAGGGTCCCTATCAGAAAGTGAAATTCTTGAGATTCTTTCCTCTACAGGGAGTGTAATGGAATCTGCTGGGACAGAAGAAGAACAACCTATAGGAACAGGAGACATTGAAGGAGAAACTGAAGGAACTGGGACTTTGGAAGATGTTATCATAGAAAAACCAAAGCCAACTCCCCCATCCGTGAATGGCGGGATATTAGGAGTTGAATTAACCTTCAAAGAGCCTGTACTTAAGGTGAAGTTAGGAGGAAAAGAATTCTGAATTCGAGATGATGAGCATTTCTTGGAGATCAAGGAAGGACTGTTGATCGGAGCGGAAACCTTTGTCATCGATACTCCTCAATATCTCACTGGTACTACCTCCTTAAGCTGATTTTTTTATGAGATCCCCCTGGAAACCTTTATCAAAATTGTCCCTCTCATTCATGCAGAGATTCCTAATATTGTTCGTTTTGTATATTTAGCAGGATCTCCTAGATTGGCACTTTTCACTGATAATGGACAGACGATCTATCTCAATATTACTAATTCTGAGGCACTTCAGGAACAGTTTAAGAAATATCATACTTTACAGGAGCATTATGAAAATTTTGGGAAGTTGGGAACGATCGATCTGGGATCTTTGGATGAGAGTAAAACCATTGTAAGATAGATCTTAATGCAGCATTTCACGGCTATATCACTGAGAAAAAAGATCTTTCAGTTTTTTGAGTGGTATTTTTCTGCAGCAAAGGTGAATTTTTCTAAACCCTTTTTCGGGAGAAAAATGTTTCCACACACGATTATTACACAGTTTCCACATTTTTTTACAGAGATGAAAACTCTTATGATGTTGACACATTCAGAGATAAGAATTCATCAAGGACAAAATCTTTCCCTTATTGAAGGAAGTATTGAGTTGTTGAATTTTAGTATACCGTTTCCCAACTGTTCTCTTGCGAAGGTAAGAACGATAGGGTTTGATCACTGCTCCAAGAAATTGGACTCCTTTTTGTACCTGCTGAAGATATATCTTTTTGGGATGAAGGATTAAAAAAAGCTGATCAGCGAGAAATCAGCGAATAAGGGGAATTGCTTCCAAAAGTTTTTGTTTGTCTGTATGAAAAATAAAGAAATCATCCACATATCTACCATATCGACGAAATCAAAGTTGATTTTTTATAAAGAGATCTAAAGGATGTAGATATACATTAGCAAAAAGCTGACTAGTGAGATTTCCGATCGGCAACCCTGTACCTGATCTACAATGAAAGAGACTTTTGTCGTGAGGAAGTCAATTTCGATCAGACTTTTTTCCTCTGATGAGGCAATTTTTTGTTGAGTCATGGAAAATGATTTGATGTAATAATCTTAGGAAAAGATTGTTATTTATTACTGTGTCCCTACAAATCAAATTTCGTAAAACTTCCCTATCTATTGCCATAAAAAATCCCTTTACATCTAGCTTCAATACCCATGCCTCCTTGGCGAAATTTTCTGAACTCGCTCTCATGAAGCGTTTCGCTCTTTTTATCCCAAAATGTGTCCCTTTTCCGATACGACAAGAATAACTATCATAAATAAATTGTTTTTCGTAGAGTGGTGCTAAATAATTATAGACTAGATGATGAACGATCCTATCTCTAAAATCTGCTGCAAAAATTTCTCTCTGCACGGGATCGTGGATGATGAAACAGGTACTAGGGCGAATTTGATAGGTTCAACTAAGGAGTTCATGATAAAGTTGACGAAGATTCTCTTCACGATGAGCCTCAAACTGTACTATTACCTGCTTTTTCTTTTTGTGTTTACAAGTATCGTAATACGCTTGGCACAGGTCTGCCCGAAGTTGTTCTGCTCCTGCAATATCAAATAAAGGAAGTTGCTGACAGGGAGATGATATCATCAAAAAAAAGAAAAAGAACATAAAAGCTGACTTCATGGGTCAGCTAGAAGGGAGTGCTTAACGCGGACGAGCCGCTCGTTGTAGTTGTTGTTGTAGTTTCGCTTGTTGAGATTCACATTGTCCTTGTTGATGTTCAATTTGACCACACGACCACCAGCAGAAGAAACTATACAACGCTATCACTGGATTTGTGCACTGGTCGCGAGACCTAGGCATCTGGTACTACCCCTCGCGGGGTGGATAGCTGAACTCCTAGTGCTGGCGGGGTAAGCCAGCAATTGGAACATACAAAAAAGGGAAGCAAATGCAACCCTTTTTTTGTTTCAAAGGAACCCCTCTTTGACTAGGAGTTCTTAACGCGGACGAGCCGCTCGAAATAGTTGTTGAGGCAGTTTCGCTTGAAGAGACGCACATCGTCCCTGTCGATGAACAATGCGACCACACGACCACCAGCAGAAGAAACTCCGAGAAAGTGATTATTATCCCACTCTCCATTTTCACCAGATAGTCCCAAGACTGGAGCAACTAATGCTCGATCTATAGGATTCTCCCCTATTGCTTCATCCAAGGTAGTATATGCAGTGCCAGAAAGCGCATTCAAAAGTCTCAAAATATCTTTCTCTGGAGTGAACTCCTTCTGCTCTTTTTCTAAAGACTTACTATTGTTTTTTAACCACTTATCTTTTGCCTCTCCTGTCATCCAGAGACTATTATTTTTTATCACTACCCCACTCTCTTTACCTGTAAGTTTACTCTCTTTGGCGGTGAGAGGGGTTCCTAACTCTTTTCTTCGCTGTTCCTTATTTTCAAGAACCGTATTCCATCTTTCTAGGGCTTGGAGGTACTCAGTTTCATCTACTTGATCCTCTTTGATCTTCATCCAACCTTTTACTCTTTCTTTGTAGGAACTGTCTAGGTTGGAAAGGATTTCTTTCTCTAACTTTTCACTGGATTTCTCAGTTTTTTCAGAGTCTTTACTCTCTGGTGCTTTGCCACTTAGCGTAGTACATCTCTCTATGACTAAAGCTCTCGCTGCTGGAGAAAGAGCATCAAGAGTAGCTAAAAGGGTTTTAATCTCCTCTTTTGCTGAAAGATATCCCTCATAGTTTTCTGGGTTGCTGATGGCATCACTAACATCCTTACGAACAGACTCTTTCAATCCGTCTGGGGAGAAAGCAGTAGCTTTTACTTTTGCTTCGATCGCTTGTACTCTTTCAACTGCAGCATTAAATCTTTCAGGGTCAAAGGTGGTGGATTGTTTCATTTCCTAGGGGTATAAAAAAGTAAAATGCAACATGGAATTGTTGATTTTTCTATTTCATTATACATATTCACATTGTAAAGTCAAGAAAAAGTAAAGTTTTTTTTGGAATGCGAAGGTGAAGTTCACTCGCAACGATGAAATACTGAGGTACAGAGTTTTCTTAACTTAAAAGCCCGATGAATTCAGGAATAGAGATGAGCGTGCTATTCCCTAAAGACTCGGTTTTGATGATTCCTAATCCTTCCAATTGAGCAACATATCTTGTAATTGTCTGTCTCACTACCCCCATTTCTTCTGCAAATTTAGTAATAGTAATGTATGGATTGGAAAAGAGTACTGTAGCAATTTTATGATAATCTACATTCAATTTTTGTTGCATCGTTTTCTCCACGGTTTCCATTAATGTTTTGATATTCAGTATTTTTTTCTCTGTTTGTTGTGCCTGCTGACTAACTGCTTCTAACATATAAAGAATGATTTTTGTATAATCTCCGCTTTTGGAAGTGCCATTCAATGTTTGATAATACTGAGATCTACTCTGATTAATAAATTCACTGATGAAGAGAACAGGGTACTCTAATTTTTCTGTCAATAAAAGATAAAGGATCATTAGCATCCTTCCTGTTCTCCCATTCCCATCATAAAAGGGATGAATGGACTCAAATTGATAGTGCATTACTCCTAATTTAATGAGAGGATCAATATCATCATCGGTTTCATTCATAAACATTTCCAGATTCCCCAACAATCTCCTAATATTTTCTTCTCCTTCTGGTGGAGTATGAAAAATTTCTCCCGTAGAAGCATTTGCAATGACCGTTCCTGGAAGTTTACGAATGCCTTCTTTAGTTGGTTCTAATACATTCTGGATAGCAATTAGCATATTTGCAGATATCCCTCAGAATTTTTTGAGTTCTTGGATTCCGAAAAGTAAGGCTTGACGGTAATGTAAGACTTCTTTTTCCGGTCAAGTTAGATGTTTTTTTCCCATTGCCTCTTCTTGCAATACTTTTTGCGTAGTAGTATTGATATTTTCGATTGCACTACTCGCTACAGATTCTTTTACCAAAAGTGGTGCCATCAAAAGTTCTGCATTTGGCAAAAGCTGGGAAAGCCCATTCAACTTTGCAAGGTGATTATTGGCCTTTAGAGCTAATTTCAAAATTTCTACCTGATTGTAATTGAAATCCCCTGGCAAAAACGGCAAGTCATTATAAGGGATACGTGGATTAAAAACCATTTTTTCATAAGTCAAAAAAAATAAAATCTAATTTTAGAATAAGGATTTTTTTTAAAAAATCAAGAAGAATGTTAAAATTCTACCTTAAAATATTACCTATTTTTAAACTATGTAACACTCTTGTTACCTACCTTTAAAGTATGTAATAAAATATAGTAAAAATATTACATATTATTATCCCCTACTGATCATATCAATAAATACCGAAGTTGGCACTTCCACATTCCCGATAGCCTTCATTCTCTTTTTTCCTTCTTTCTGTTTTTGGAGTAGTTTTCTCTTTCTGGAAACGTCTCCTCCATAACACTTCGCCAGCACATCTTTTTTCATCGCAGAGATGGTTTCACGAGCAATCATTTTGGTACCAAGTCCTGCTTGAATAGGGATAGGGAAAAGTTGTCTAGGAATCAGCGTTTTTAATTTTTCTACTGCATCACGACCGAGGCTGTAGGCTTTATCACGATGAACAACTCGTGTCAATGCTTCTACCTTTTCATTATTGATGAAAATATCCAATTTCACGAGGTCAGCGGATTCATAACCTTTGAAATCATAATTCATCGTAGCATATCCTTTGGTCGCAGATTTTAAGCGGTCGTAAAAATCTATGATAATCTCACCCATAGGAAGCAAATAATGTCGAACTACGCGGGTTTCATCGAGGTATTCCATGGATTTAAGATTTCCGCGGTATTCTTGGGCGAGTGCCATAATATTTCCCGCATATTCTTTAGGTCAAACGATTTCCACTTCGGCAACGGGTTCTCGAATTTTTTCGATCATCCCCTGTTCAATCATCTCTGATCCTGATTTTACCACGACTCGCGGTTTGAGGAGTTCCCGCACGAACCCCTCTTCCGCTTCGCTCCCTCTCCCCTTGTCAGGGGAGTCAATGATAAAGTTTAGTTCAGAGCTGATTCCTTGGCTAGCTTCGATTCTGAATTTTTGTTCGCTAGTCAACGTTATTCCTTCCTGTTTTAAAACCGTTTCGTAGAGTCCTGTAGAAATCAGATTTTTGATATTATTCCCTGTTTTTATGGCGGGGATGGTGAGATTTTTGGACTTGATCAGGTACATCACGGTCGGAATCGTGAAGATGGTATCGAGTTTATATTCTCTTCGTAGGCGTTCTTTGATGATATCCATATGGAGCATACCCAAAAATCCGCAACGGAAACCGAGACCGAGCGATCCGCTATCTTCCATTTCGTATTCTACGGCCGAGTCATTGAGGGAGAGTTTTTCGAGGGAATCTTTGAGTTTATCGTATTCGGTGGAATCAATGGGATAGACTCCTGCATAGACGTAAGGGGTGACTTTTTTGAAGCCTGGAATTAAGTAGGATTTCAGAAGATTTTGCCTGAAGATTTCAGAAGATTGTAGGGGGGATTGTATAGGAGAATTTTGTTGGTTTCAAGTTTTTTCTTTTATATAATCTTTTTCTAATCTTTTGTAAGTAAGGGAATTTCAACCAAAATCTACCAATAATCCTATTTGTTTATCTCAAAATTGAAGATAAGTTCTTATCTGTTTAAAATCATTCTTGTTGAAAAATCCTTTAGATTTGAACTCAACAACAATTTCATCATTTATTAGTAAATCTATAAAACCATTTCAAATTTTATTATCTTCATAACGGATACTTATTTTTGCCTCTTCAATAACAGAATATCATTTTTTAATTAGCTGTAGTTTTACCGCTCTCTTATAAACTTCTTCTCTCAATCACCCTCAAAATTCTCTATGAACCGCCATACATGCTCAAATAATATCATAGGTAATTTTACTCATTTTCTCTTTTTCTTCTTTTCCTAGTCAATTACCTGTAGCCTTACTATTAGAATCTTCTGGAATCTTCTGGTTTAATCTTCTGAAATCTCCTCATAGTATAGTGTCTCCAATCTTTACATCACGAACAGATTTTTGCCCTGTGGTAATGTATCAGATTTGTCCTTCTGATAAGGTTTTATCTGCTTGGTATTCGGGAGTAAAATATCCGACTTCGGTTGGGACAAAGGAAGTTTGTGAATGGATCAAGTGTACCTGCTCCCCTGCTTTGAAAGAGCCATCTACGACTTTTACGTATGCTAAAACGCCCTTGTAGGGGTCGAAGACGGAATCGAAGATTAAGGCACGAGAAATCTGCATTTCAAGGAAAGGCTTGAATAAAAACGTATGTTTAAGGTATGGAAAAGATTTGGTTTTTCAAGGGGGAGTCTCTTCTGGCAGGAAACTAACAAGATAGCCTAAACTTATGGGCTATCTTTTTTCTGTCTATATTTTTCAACAACCCCTCCGCCCTATCGGGCACCTCCCCTGACAGGGAGGAAAACTATATAGGAGACAATGAGAAGAGAACACAGAGTTTACTCCCCTGTCAGGGGGAGAGGGAGGACGACGAGCTAAGTTTAGGAGAACGGAAGAGGGGGTTGTTCCTCAATCTCCCATTTTTTAAACTTTGAATTTCCTATATACTTAGAAAAAAGCATACCCTTGGAGATATGCTTCCCTCCGTTTATGAATTTATTATTTTTAGATGACCGCCAATACGATGAAATTCAGGATGAATAATGCGGAAGAGACCCACATTACCCAGCTGACTTCTTTAGCTTTTCCTGTGACGGTTTTGCTGATACAGTAGAAAATGAATCCGATTCCAATACCATAAGAGATATTATAACACAGTGCCATAAAGATTGCTACAAAGAAAGCTGGTACGGCTTCGGAGATATCTTCCCATTTGATATTTGCGAAGGAAGAGAGCATCATCACTCCCACGATAATTAATGCAGGTGAAGTGGCTTCTGTTGGTACAAAATTTAATACAGGAGCTAAAATAATACTGAGGAGAAAAAGCAGAGCTACTACCACGGAAGTCAATCCTGTACGTCCTCCTGCTCCGATTCCTGCAGCACTTTCCACATAGGTAGTGGTATTTGAGGTTCCTAGTAAAGCCCCGATGGAGGTCGCGATACTATCTGCGAAGAGAGCTTTATCCATTCTGGATTTGATACCATGGGAATCTTTCAGCTTTTGTTGATCTTCTTCATCAAAGATTCCTGATCTACGTCCTGTACCGATGAAAGTACCTATAGTATCAAAAGTATCAGAGAGACAGAGAGAAAAGATCGTCATAATGATAATCGGCAATGCCGTGATATTTGAGAAAAGAGAACCGATTCCTTCACTGCTGAGTGCTGCCAAAAAGGTAGTTCAAAGCTGACCGAATGCATCACCAATACTAGACCAGGCAAAAGTTCCTTGCACTACGCTCGTCATTGCTCCATTGGTAGAGAAACCGAGCAAAGCGAAGATAATACTGACTAAGGTTGTCCCTAAAATTGCGAGGAAGACTCCTCCCTTGACCTTACGAATTACGAGTATTGCCATCAGGATTATTCCAAACACTGCCAGTAATAAAGAAGGAGTATTCAGTGCTACTAATTCTGGTACTCCAGACCCGAAAGAAATCAGACCCAGATTTTTTATCCCTACATAAGCAACAAAGATTCAGATTCCTCCTCCGATAGCGTTTTTGAGTCCTTCAGGGATGGAGGTGACGATTATTTTACGGAGTTTCGTGACGGTAATGATAATATTGATAATTCCACAGATGAAAACCATCGCCAATGCTTGTTGCCAAGTATAGCCCAGTCCAAAACAGATTACAAAGGTAAAGAATGCGTTAAGCCCCATTCCAGGAGCGGTAGCATAAGGGACATTCGCATACAGCCCCATCACCAGAGTCCCGATTGCAGATGCGAAAATTGTCGCGAGGAAGACTGCTTCTTTTGGCATTCCCGTCTGAGAAAGCATTTCTGGATTGACGAAAATA
Organism: Candidatus Peribacteria bacterium; assembly: GCA_031261265.1. The sequence continues at coordinate 13,180 of JAISKI010000034.1, read as the reverse complement.
ATGTAGGCCATCGCGAAGAAGGTGGTAAGACCTGCAATGATCTCGATTATGGGTTTAGTCCCATACTTTTTGAAGTGGAAGAATTTTTCCATTAGCGAAGGAATAAGAAAATAAAAGAAAGAAGGATTCTTTCACTCCCCTTATAGAAAAAGTCGGAGATTTTGCAAGAAAAAAAGAGGCATATTTTTTGCTTTTTAATTTTTTTGGGGTATACTTGAAGAGTATTTTAGGTTTCTACTTACTAATGAAGATTAAACCGATAGACAACATTGAAGGTGGTACCTCCCCTTCTGCACATCAACAAGTAATAAACACAACGAATAATAAAAAAGCTGAAATTGTGAGTAATTTTACAGATTCAAAAAAATTACAAGAAGCTGTAGAATTGCTACATGAACAAGGAGTTTCTCCTGAAGACGTCATCAGTGCTGTAGAAGGACAACAGCAACTTAAAAAAGCTGGACTTACTACTATGGATGCCTTGCGTAATGCTGGTACTATCAAAGATATAAAAGATGAAGTAAAAAAGATGATTGAAACTAATTCCCCAGATATTGAATTTTTTGCCCAAGGAAGTGAAGGTATTATTTACAAGATGAAGGTTATTATAGATAATACCGTTCATACCTTTATTGCAATGAAAAAGAGATACGATAATAATGTGAAACATGAATCAAAAATGCTAGCATTGGCGAATAATCTCGTAGTAGATTCTGACAGAAAATGAGAAAGTTCTCCTGACGCCAGAGCAAAAGTGCCAAATTACCTTTGACCGATCAAAGCGAAAGACTTAGAAGATCAGAGTAAAGAAGCTGAATACCTCGTAATGGAATATGTGGATGGTAAAACGTTGTATACACTCCAATTGGAAGCTATCATTAAAAGAATGATGAAAAAAGTAGAAACTACCGTTATGTATAGCTGGGAAGAATTAGAAAATGAACAATTAGATATCTTTAAAAAATCCCGAATCGGTGCTGGAACAGAGAAATTAAAAGGAGAAATTACTAGACTAAAAGGTAATTTATCCTCTGCAGAAATAGCATATAGATCTTTATCAGAAGCGATGAGAGGAAAAGCTATCGCAAAAGCAAAAGATGAGTATGAGGCAGAAATTGAAGAGAAAAAAAAGGAAATCAAGGAAGAATACTCTTTAAGAGGAGCAGCCTTTAAAACAAAAAAAGAGGAACATCTTTCAAAATTAAAACAACAATATATATATCTTAAAAAGGAGTTTGAAGAATACCAAGAAACTCTTCTTCGCAAGCAGATTGATTTTATAGATGATAACCATTCATTTTCTCAATATACTACCATTAGAGATACCTACTTAGCTTTAATGGATGAATGTAAACCTATTTTAAAATCCTCTCCTCGAAGATTCCCAAATGTCTATAGTTCTAGTACAAATAAACAAGAACAAAGTGCTATGACCTCAGAATTTTTAAAATTTATGCAAGAAGAGAATCTCCCTATTTTTAGTGCTGAAGATAGAAAAAAGATCGCTTCACGTATCACTAATACCTTGGATATTTTTCATAAACGTCATTTCTATCATAGAGATTTGGGGGAGAATCCTAGAAACTTGATGTTCAAAAGAGAAAACGGAGAATATATCCCCTATATTATCGATTTTGGACTTGCAACAGAAGATGCCCATTATCAAGAAGGACCTGAAGCAAAGTATGACCCGCTTCATACTTCAAAGACCTCCAGTACGGAAACTTACTATGCTAAAGACTCTGCAATCCTCTCTTTCCTCACCTCTGGAGAAGAAGAATAAAAAAAACTGACCTCGAAAAAAAGCTGACCTCGAGATGAAGTCAGCTTTATATAGTATGGTAATATTTTATAAGTATGTAGTAAAACTTTCTTTACCAACTTTAAGTATAATTTTCCTTGGATCTTCATTATCTCTCGATACGGAGAAATAGTTAGTTTTGGTGGCATTTCTTATATTTTTTCTTTGCATAGTGAGATATCTTTCTAGGATAATTATCTTCAGGTAGTTTACATTATTCCACCTTAAATCATATTCTCTTTCTGCCTCATTCATCGTTTTATTAAAATAGGACAAGAAATCAGGAAAGGTGACATCTAATTTCTCTCAATATTTATCCAAAATAATATCAATCCGAAGTCCTTCCTTATCTACATTATTTACTATTATGTAAGCAGCAGTCCAATCCTTATCATCTTCTGGAAAGCTTCCTCTTGCTACTTCATTAAAGTGTTGTAAAATAGCCTTTATGAATTCTTCCTTTGGAATACTAAAATTTCTAAAAAGCTCTTCTATTTCGTCTTTAGAAATTTTCTCTTTGTGCTCTAAAGCGTGTAATGCCTTATAGAAGTCTCCTCTCTCTTTATTATCTCTAATCATTTTATAATCATAAAAAATAAAATTTTTCTTTATTATTATATGTTTTCTTCACATATTTGTCAAACATTTTAGCACTTTTACTGTTATCATTCTTTTGACGGATGAAATTTCATAATATACAAAAGGACAACCTAAATGTTGTCCTTCTGTCATTCTCAAAGTACTATTCATCGTCTTCTCCACCTTTCACTTTCCCAGATCTTTCAGCGATTATTTTCTTTGCAACTTGCTCTGGTACTCTTTCGTAATTGGACATCTGCATGGTGAACTGTGCTCTACCCTGAGTATTTGAACGAAGGTCTGTAGAATATCCGAACATCTCTGCCAAAGGAACTTTTGCACTAATAGCTGTAGCTGTTCCTCTTGGAGTCTGTCCGAGGATGATTCCTCTTCTACTACTCAAGTCTCCCATTACTGTTCCTACATAATCATCTGGTGTCACAATTTCTACTCCCATGATGGGTTCAAGCAAAACTGGACCAGCCTTGAAGAAGGCATCTTTCATAGCTTTATGCGTAGCCACCTTAAAGGAAACTTCTGAGGAATCCACATCGTGGTAAGATCCAAAGAAAGGAACCACTTTCACGTTGATGATTGGGAATCCTGCCAAAAGTCCTTGTGCAACCACTTCTCTCGCTCCTTTATCGATAGCTGGGATGAATTCGTTTGGAATCACTCCCCCTTTGATCTGAGATTCAAATTCGTAGAGTTTTTCGTCGTTTTTCTCGAGTTTGAGCACTACGTGTCCGTATTGTCCACGACCTCCAGACTGTTTCTTGAAGATTCCTTCTCCTTCTACGTTATTAGTAATAGTTTCTCTGTAAGCTACTTGAGGAGCTCCTGTAGTCACTTCCACCTTATGTTCTCTTTTTAATCTATCTACGATCACTTCCAGATGTAATTCTCCCATACCAGAAATAATAGTCTGACCTGTCTCTTCGTCTGATCTGTAATTGAAAGAAGGATCTTCGTAAGCGAGTTTTGAAAGTCCAAGTCCCATTTTTTCTTGATCAGCTTTTGATTTTGGTTCTACAGCGATAGAGATCACGGTTTCTGGGAATTCCATATTTTCGAGGATGATGGGATGTTTTGGATCACAAAGGGTGTTTCCAGTTCTCGTATCTTTAAGTCCAAGGAATGCACAGATGTGTCCTGCATGGATTTCATCGATTTCTTCACGTTTATTTGCGTGCATCAAAAGCAACCTTCCTACCCTTTCTTTTTGTCCTGTAATAGGGTTGTAAAGGGTATCTCCTGATCTTACAATTCCTGAGTAAATTCTTACATAGGTAAGAGTACCTACAAATGGATCAGTCAGAATTTTGAAAGCGATAGCTGAAACAGGTTCTGTATCAGAAGGTTTTCTTTCGATGATTTTCTCAGCATCATCTACATCTTCTCCTTGCATTGCTCCTCTATCAAGTGGAGTTGGGAGGAAATCGATTACGGCATCGAGCATCAACTGTACTCCTTTATTTCCGAGTGCTGAACCACACATTACTGGGAAGAGTTCTCAAGAGATGGTTCCGGTTCTGATGGCTCTTTTGATGACATCTTGAGGGATTTCCACTCCTTCGAGGAATTTTTCTGCTAATTCGTCATCGAATATGGAAATCGTATCCAGCATTTTTTCTCTATAATTTTCTGCTTGAGCTTGAAGATCAGCAGGAATTTCGTGTTCAAGTACCTCTACTCCTTTATCTCCTTCGAAGGTGTAGTATTTCATGTTGATGAGGTTTACAACTCCAGCGAAAGTTTCTGCTTTCCCATTAGGGATTTGGATTGCAACAGATTTATTAGTCATTCTATCTTCGATAGATTGCAAACAGGAATAGAAATCTGCTCCCATTTTGTCCATTTTGTTGGCGAAGATCATTCTAGGCACTGCATATTTATCAGCTTGTCTCCAAACGGTTTCCGTTTGTGGTTCTACTCCCTGGGAAGCATCGAGCAAAGCTACAGCTCCATCGAGTACACGAAGAGATCTCTCTACTTCGATCGTAAAGTCCACGTGCCCTGGGGTATCGATAATATTGATATGATGATTTTTCCAGAAACATACGGTTGTCGCAGAGGTGATGGTGATTCCTCTCTCTTTTTCCTGTTCCATCCAGTCCATATCTGCCTCACCGTCGTGAGTTTCTCAGATTTTATGTTTTTTCCCCGTGTAGAAAAGCACTCTTTCGGTTGCTGTAGTTTTTCCAGCATCGATATGAGCCATGATTCCAATGTTTCTCACCCTTTCGAGTGGGGTAATGTCTGCCATTTGTTAAATTGTAAAATAATAAAATAAGAATGCTGAGTTTATAGGGAAGTGGAAGGAAATTTCAAGAGGAAAAAAGTCTGAGGAAATTCTCTATTCTATGAAGTCAATCACAGAATGGTCTGGATACCCTCCGCAATCGTCTCAAGAAGTATCAATTTTATAAATCTGATTTGGAGTATCTTTATTAAACATGACATACCTTTTTAAAATATCTTCTTGAGAGAGGCTTGTATAATACTCTGGATCAATTCGGCTATATAATTTTACACTTCCTTCTGTGAATTTTTTTATGATATTTTTTCCAAAAATACCATCAGAACCTCGCTTCGTACTCCAAAATCAATCGTCATCTCCTAGAGTTGGAATAGGTGTATAAGTAGCTGTGTCTTGTTTTTCAAAATAGGCAACGGCTTCTTCTATAGTCCCGCTGAGAGTATAGACACTTATAGGAGAAAAAAAGCAGGGTTTATATTCTTTAAAATCGGTTCTTCCTGGATAGGAAATTACAGGTCGTCCTTGAGGGTCAATAACTCCACCTTTAATCCATTTCGCTTCTTTACGATCAGTTTCACAATTTGCTGTAGTAAGATATTGTACGCTAATATTATAATCGGGAATTTGTGCCTGTTTTATAAGGAGGGTAAGTGTTCATGTCCCTAAATCTATGGATATGGTTTCCTCTCACAGACACAGAAGTGTTGTTGGGGTAGTAGAAGGAATATTGATTTTGCTTACTGGTGATTGTGGAGAACAGCCTATTAAAAGGAACAATGGTAGGAAAAATGTAAGAATTTTTTTCATGGTTCATTTGTGGAGGTAAAAAAAGAGGGCATGAATTACATGCCCTCTTTTAAGGATAGTTTATCCACAATCAAGAGATAATTAATACTGTACTCGTAACCACACCTCTACTTATTACTGAAAGTAGAGAAGATAATAGTTACTAGATTGAGTATTTTTATCAGCTAAAATGAAGAAATCAGATAACTTCATTGATGTAAGTTGTGCATCGAACGTAGATTTTACTGCATCAGCTGTATTAGTGTAATAGACAGTTGAATTTTCTAATGTTCCATCCCACGCAATACTCCATACCGTATAATAATGTCCAACATATCCTCCACTTGATGAGGATATCGCCCCTAAAAAGACAAATGGTCTTTTGTTTTGAGACAACAAATTAACCATTTGACTTGCAATACTCGTTTTCTGGGCACTACTACGACCACTTGATTGCACTTTATTCGCACTAACTCCCCAAGTGGCATCATTCTTATTAAAATACTCAATCAACTGAGGAACTGTTGCAGCAGTTGTTCCACACTTATCTATAACATTATCCCACTTATCTTTTATGTTTGGAGCATAATTATTACTACTCGAGTTCCCTCGAACAATTGCCCGTAAACATAATACATAATTGAGGGGCCCACACCCAGTTGCCCCTTGTTTGTAATGCACATAAGCATTTTTGTACTTTTGGGTAACATCGTATTTGACACACATTCCTTGACCATAGATCACCGATAAATTACTTGCGACAACAAACATCGCACACAACGAAAGAAACTTAATCTGTTTCATAATTTTACCTTTTATGATCTCTTTAGCGAAAAAAAGATCAAATTACTTTTTGTTTTTATTTTAAATGATTTAGCAGATTCGCTTATCTCTGCTTTGGACATACCGAATAACAAGTACATCGGTTATTCACTCTTAAGGGTTATTCTCCTTGTTCTATCAAAGGCAAGTGATAGATCCTGAGCTTTTTTATCTAGGATTAGCTATTTCCTGACCTTGCAGTACTGCGAGGGTATATACTGATTTCTGTTTTTATTTTTTGTTGCAACGGGTGTTGTTGTATGAAAGCCAGAACAAAAAGCAAGAGAAGATTAATATCCTTGTTTTTTATTGATACTACTTTCATAGTGTGTACTCAAAATTAATCTTGGCATTTTTTATGCTCTTATTACTCGTGGAATAATGCATTTAGTGTCTTTCTTATTACTCTATCAATTATTCGGCATAATGCTATCGTTATTGGTACTCTTATAATCCATATTGAAAAAATATCCCAGGGAATATAAAGAAGATTAAAAAAAATAAATATTCCCATTAGGGGATAATAAAATAGAAGAAATGGAAGTGCTTTCTTTTTGCTGGGATTTGTAATAGTAGATAACCACAAGAAATCGCATATTACGAATATAAATCGTAAATAAGCATCATTACTAGATGGTCATAAAGAGTCTTTTCTAGATAACAAATTAATAAACCATATTAAGAGAAACATACTTACAATACCCCACCCAATAAGTTTTCTACTTCTACTTTTCATTGCGATCTTCATTAAAATAAAACATTTATTGTAGGTATAATTAATGCTTTTTTCTAAAAATACTAGGGGAATAGAGGAAATTCTCTATTCTATGAAGTCAATCACAGAATGGTTAGGATTCTGACTTTTATTTCCTTTTGAGAAAATAAAAAAGGAGAATATAAATTGTATACTCCCCTTTTAAGAATAGTTTATCAATAATCAAGAGACACTTGATTATGATTTTTCTATCGTCTCTATGGCTTTTTCTATCTCTTCCACTGAAAGAGAGCCCCGTGGTTGGTTATAAAGAGCTAGTCCAAGTTCTTGGACTAAATCTATCGCCCCTTCTAGAGAAGAATTAGCGTACTTTTTATTCCACTTTCTAAAGAGATGATATTCTTTCACCCTTTCTTCAGGCTGTTTTTTTACTTCAGGCTTATTAACATTAACTTGCAACACTATTGCCTCTAAAATATCGAAATCTCGTATGACCAACTGTTGCTTCCTAAAACATTCAAGAATCAATAGATAGGATTTTTTTGAATGAACCCCTTGATACGAACTTCTCGCATCTTCACAGAGCTGAATTAGCTCCAAATAATTTTGTTTGAAACGTGGAGCAAAAATCTTTAAGAAAGAGCTACAGTTTATCCAGAACATTGCCCGTTCTTTCTCTATACTTCTCTTACAAAGTTTTACATAGATTTTTGCGTAGATTTTAGGGATCCAATGGACACTATTGATAATCAATGTAGTGCTCACAAATCCTAGGACAGAAACAAGCCCCATGATAAGTATGACTCCTATGACTGCTGTGCCATTCAGACCTTCAATTTTATTGCTGACCAGCAATATCAGTGAGATAATTATTACTCCCAATAAGAATACAAATAATACGTGTAGAAAAAATTCTTTTGTTTTCATTTTTTTCTTTTTTTAATTGTTTTTATTTTATAATCCCATTATACATATTTTGATATTAAAGTCAATACGAAATTATATGGATTATTATATGGATTTACTCTATAATCTCATCGCCATCGACATACCATCCTCCATTAAAAGTATCTCTCTTAATTTTTCCGATAACAGAAATTTTACTTGGCAGGAGATCACATTTATCACCTTTGCTTCGAAACATCACATGAATCAACAATTCTCCCCATTGAGCGTAAACTTTCATGTGTCCATGCCCGTTTTTTCCTACTTTTTCTACTCTATGGACTTCAATATTTTCAAATAAAAAGCGGGGCTCCATATTTCCTTCTCCGAAGGGAGAAAACTTTTCGATCAAAGCGAAGTTTTCTGTAGTCCGTTCGTGGGGAAATATCTGAGTATCGACTACTACCAGCTTTTCTAAATCTGTTTCAAGAATCTTATCCGAGCAGTATTCCTGCATTTTTTCGCAGAGCAACTCCAGCTTTTCGATTTTTACGGTCAGTCCTCCTGCTCCTTTATGTCCACCATACCTTTCTAGCAGATCCTCGTGAGCCAAGATCATCTCGATAACACTAAAATATTCTGGACCACGCAAACTTGCGGAAGCAGTACCTTTTTCGGAGTCGATCTTAAAAATCATGGAGGGTTTATGGTATTTTTCTGTCAGTCTTCCTGCCATGATCCCGATTACTCCTTCATGGAATTCCTCACTCCGAGCTACAAGCAGATTTTTTTCGAGGTTGACCATTTTTTCAGCGATTTTGAAGCCTTGTTCCTGGGTTTTTCTTCTCTCATTATTGATCTCGTCAATCTTTTGGAGGAATTCCAACTGTTGTTCTCCTTCGTGAAGCAGAATATTCAAACTATCATAGGGAGATTGCATTCTCCCGCCCGCATTGATTCTCGGACCGATGACAAATCCGATGTGGTAAGTATCGACAGGACTTTTGATATTCAAGTAGGAAAGAAAACCTTTTAAAGACGGAGGAAGAGAATCGGGAGAATGATTGATGAGATCCAGCCCATTTTTTACGATAAATCTGTTTTCATCTAGGAGCGGAACTACATCAGCTACCGTCCCTATCGCCACAATCGGCAAAAAGAATTGAAAAATCTGATTTTTTTTCTTGTTATCAAAGGTACATTTAGCGAGTAAGGCATTGATGAGCTTGAATGCTACCCCGACTCCTGCCAGCCCCTGAAAAGGGTACTTCGGGCTACAACAAGGATTGACCACTGCGATGGCTACAGGGAGGTCATTGAGAGGGTGATGGTGATCAGTGATGATGAGGTCGATATTGAGAGTTTTGGCATATAATGCCTCTTCGATGGAAGTGATTCCATTATCCACGGTGATCACGAGATCCACGCCTTTGGATTTCATTTCTTCGAGGTGTTTGATTTTTAGTCAATATCCGTCTTCTTTTCTATTGGGATACATAATGCTGACTTCGGAATATTTCAAAAAATATCTGAGAAACTTGTATAAACAATAACTTGCCGTCACCCCATCCACGTCATAATCCCCGAAGATCATAATTTTATCGTGATTTTTCATCGCCTGAATAATATGATCTACCGCTTTTTTCATATCATTGAGCAGGAAGGGATCATGCCAAGTATTGGTAAAACTGGGTTGGAAAAAAGACTCCGAATCGGAGGCAATATTTCTGATGGTAAGTAATCTCTCTATAAAGGGAAGTTCGTAGGATTGATTGAGGAGTTCGTATTTCATACTTCGTGAAAAGGTTGCAAAATGTGGAGTGGTTGTAGTGTAGTGTTTTAGGAGAGAGATGCAATAGTGTTTTTTTCTAGAAGAATCGCTATGAAAGCGAAAGATTCCCTTATTTAGTGAATAACGGCAAGAATACAGGCAACTGATGAAAAATGGAGAACAAAGAGTATTGTATAATACCAAATAGACGATATCGTCAGTTCGTTTGTTATCCAATAGCTTTTCATGTTTTTCTTTACCTTGTTTCATCCCAAAAAAAGGTAAGAAATTCCAGAAAAAAACAATCTAATAACAAGATCAGATAAACATCCCAATAAAAGGATTCCAAGAATTGGTTCAAATCAATATTTTCCTCCCATTACAAGCCGAAGAGCCACAAATCATAGCGGGAAAATAAGTCCCCATCACAATAATAAAGCAAGAATATTTCTCCTACTATGATATATTTTATGGGAAATCCATAGAGATAAAGTCGTTAACAATGGGAATCAAAAACGTACGATTCAGACAAAAATCCAGGGATTTCAGGTTGTCCATTGTTTTCGTATATGTAGGGAAGCATAAAGATAAGCAGAAAGAGCAAGAATTAATGATAATACAATTAAAGCATATTTCCAGGATATATTCTTAATTTTCATTATAAATAATATATGATAAAGTCAGAGCAGGACAAAACATTATTGAATCAATTCCCAGAAGGCTAGTAAGTAAAGTCACTCGTGTTTTAATTGTTCTTTCACTCTTATTGTTTGTAGGACCTTTCTAAATTAAGGATATTTATCTACTATTAGGAGATAGTATTTTGAAATCTGATGCTTTTTTTACTCTATCAATACTTACCCCACCTCATGGAGTTCGATAATATACCCAATCTTTATCATCTCAGAGATATCTATCTATTACTTCACCAACATTCTGAAATCTTGGTCGTCTAAATTCTCAAGGAAGTCCTCTAAACTCTCAAGCGATCTCCGTCAATGACGGGATATTTTCATCTTTTCAATACTGAAGTTGCTCTTTTCTCTGAACCATTTTAAAAGTTGTCTCATTTACTGGAAATTTGAAAGGAAAGAAGACAAGGTATCAGTCTGAATATCCAACCATTCAATCAAATGCTTGCGTTCCAAGACTTTGAAGAGGTATATAATTGGGAAGAGAAGATTTTGGCGTTGCTAAGGCAAGAAAAAGATCTATAAAGATAGAATTTTTATCCATTCCAACATAGTCTACAGCATTTCGATCTACATCGCAATAAAAGCAACGATAGCTAGCAATATCTTTATCAGCTTTTTTAAGCTCTAATGGCTGGATGTCTCGGTAAAGATCGTTGGTATATATTGGTAAAGTATTTGCTCTATCTACTAGGGTTACGTCTCCCATTCGTTGGAGAAGGTAATGTTGCTCTCTACGAGGAGGTAACCCATAACTGTAATCAATTCACGATTCCTCTCCCCATCCACGAGTAGATCCCCATCGCTTATACCCTTCTTCTTTATTGTATCACCACCTATTATATCCCTTTTCATTATATCCCTCTCTATTATATCCCTCTTCATCGTATCACAATTCATTATATGGTCATTCCTTGAAAGAGATGAGTGAAGAGATTGCTTGAGGATTGCTATCCACAAAAGAAGGACCAGATATAGTATCATCAAGTATATCTCCAGAGGAAAGAATGTTTTGTTTTTCATCTTCAATATTCTGTACTGGAGAGCAGGCAACGAGAAAGAGAGACAAGAAGGAAATTAATAGTCAGAGTTTTTTCATGGAGATTTGTAAGAAATAAACTTTCCTATTATTCTACAATATATCGCTCTGAGACTGGAGAATAATAATCATAAATCTCTAATTCTGGATGGGAAGCAGATGTTACAGAGAATACGTGTCTTTCTCAACTTTTAGCTACTTCTTCTAAATTCCATCCAGAGTGATTATAGATAGAGACATATCTTTCTTGAGGATATTTTGCATAGATATAATCACCAGAAGTTCGTCATAATAGTACTCCAGATTCCCATTTTTCTGACATAGGGCTATAATAAATATCTGCAATAGTTCGTGCTTCTAGAGTATCATATTTACCATTAACACGAGATAATCTTCACATATAAATCACTGGTACATTATCCTCTCTATAGTAGATATTTTTAAAAGGGTCTCGAATATTGTATTTTTTCTCTCGTTTTTGATATTTTTTTTCTAATGCTTTATTTTTTAGTTTTTGGTAAAATGCGGTATGCTCAAAAGACTTCCCTTCCTGATGTGGTATAGCGAGTTTATGTGGGACCTCCATACATCATACCAAGAAAAAAGGTAAGAGAAGAATCAGGAGTTTTTTCATTTTGAGATATGATAAGTAAAATTATTTATGTTTATAAGAAAAGTAGTGGAAATATCCACTACTTTTTTTAAACAGTTAATTTGTTGCTGAAAGTTCATGCTTGACTGAATTTTTCAGTCCTCCTGTTCGATCCCATATATTCAAATGGAGATGATATCCAGTAGCTCCTGTCATACCCAATGTTCCAATATTAGTAGTACCTCCTATTACATGATCTCCTACTTGGACATATATGTCTTGGAGATGTCCCATATACGCTCTAAATTCCTTTGCTCCTAAGTATTGTCGTATAACAACATACTTCCCATAAGTTGCAGAGGCATTATTTTCTTTCTCCGTTACTATTCCATCTAATGGAGACCTCAAAATACTACCGTTATCTAGACTTGCGAGAGAATTAGTTCCACTTGTCCAACCATAAGGATAGATATTGTAGTCTAAAGCATATTTTTCTTTATTACCAGTTGTAGTTGAATTTATATGGGTTCCTTCATTCCACCCATATCCTCCAAAACCAGTTCCATCAGCATTTCCATCTAGCCATTTGATATGGTTCCCATTCTTATATCCAGAATTACTACTATAAGAGGATCCATCAACACCAAATACCCAATATGCTTTTATCCAGCTATTATCTGTATTTGAAGAGATGTTAGCTTGGACATTGGTATTATCCACATAATTTGGATCAGGAGTATAACTAGAACAGGTATTATTACGATAAACCGTATACGTAAAGGTATATCGTCCATGTTGAGACAACGTCATTTCTTTTGACCAATTCCCATTAGAAAGTACCGCCATACTATGTGTATAATTAGCACCATCAGGGGCAGTAAAGATAATATCTACTCCTGTAGTACCCGACTGAGGATTAGCTACAAAAAACTTGTAATACGTCACTCCTGGCCTCCCATGAGTTGCTTCACCTGAGAATGGTAAGGTACCCACAATATGGTAGCCATAGTCCAAACTGCCAGCTCTTAAAGTTGGTTGTTCTGAGCTAGCTGTAGACTCCTCTTGAGGAGTAAGAGCCTCTTCTACTTCATCCTGAACACAAGATGAGAATACACACACCATTACTACGGCGAGAACTCCAAACGTTCTCCAGCCTTTTTTTAACAAATTTTTCATTTTGTTTGAATTTATACCCTAGCAAATGTAGAACTAGAGTGGTTTTTATTTTTGTTTTAAAC